>JAEWPX010000163.1 GCA_023399375.1 Pseudomonadota bacterium
CCCCGGCCCAGACGGCCGCCGCGCCGCAGGCCGCCCCGCGCACGACCACCGCGCCCCCGGTCCCGGCCGGCCCCGGCCCGAAGGGCAGCGTGGCCCCTGCCGGTTCCGCCCAAGTCCGCGCGGGCGCGGGCCAGCCCAAACCGGCCTTCCCGCGACGCGATGGCCGGGGCAGGGGCATCAGGCTCGCCGTCGCCCTGGTCGCGGCCCTTGGCCTTGGGGGCTATTTCCTCTTCGGCTCCGGCGGGAAAACGCCGCCCTCGCCCGTGGCGACGCAACCGCCCGCCCAGACGAAACAAACCGCGCCCCCCCGCTCCTCCGACGCGGCCGGGCCCAAGGAGACCGCCCCGGCCCGGGACGCGGCGCAACCGTCCCCGGAGACGCCGCCGCACGCTGCCGCCTCTTCCGAGGAGCCAAGCTCGCCCGCCACGGTCGCCACCACCGAATCGGCGGTCCCGGGGCCTGCCCCGACGCCCGCGCCCGCCGAACGGCCCCAGGTCGGGGACGTCGCGGCGACCGTCGCGCCCCAATCCCAAATCGCGGCGAAACCGGCCGCGCCGGCGCTCCCCACCGAAGCCCCGGTTCGGACCGAGGTCGCGTCGCCTGCCGCCACGGCTACCGCGGAAGCGGCGCGCTTCGGCCAAAACCCCGAACCCGAGCCGCAGCCGGCCTCGCCCGGGCCCCAAACCGCGCTGCCGGCCGCCGGGCCGGCGGACCAGACGTCCCCGGCCACGCCCGCGGCGAAGCAGGAGCAAAAACCGGCCAAGCCGCAGGCGCTCTATATCGCCGTGGACGACGCCCGGCTTCGCGCCCAGCCAAGCGACACGGCCGACATCCTGACCCGCCTGGATAGGGGCACGCGGGTGATCGTGCTCCGCCGCGACGGCGACTGGATACGCATTGCCGAGCCCGGCGGACGCACCGGGTTCGTCAGCGCCAAACTGACCGCGACAAGCGCGCCGCCGCCCCCTCCAGCCCCGGCACCAGCGGCGCGTCCCACAAGGCAAGTGGCCCCACGCCCCGCCGCCAAATCAAGCGTCGAACCCCAAACCGGCTGGCGGATCGTCAAATGAGGCCTGTTACCCTGGAGAAGCCCCACGGTTGCCGGAGGACGGACACATGAAACATTGCACCATGGCTCTGGCCTTCCTGCTGTGCCTGACGGCGGGGGCCTGCGCGCCCAAGGCGAAGCCGACCGACCAGCCGACCCAGCCGGCCGTCGGCAGCAAGCTCGTGGCCCCGGCCGAGGCGGTCTTCGCCTCGCTCGACTGCGCCCGCAAGCCCCTTCCCTTCGTCGCCCTGGAGCAGAACACGCTGACGCCAAATCCGGCCAAACCCGGAAGCCAGCTGCTCCACCACATGGTCTACGCCTTTTGCCCGACGACAGGCGGAAAGGCCGACACCGGCGTGCTGACGCGCTCCCTTTTCTCCAACGGCAAACTGGTCTTTTCCGACGTCACCCGGGACTTCAGCCTGACGCCCGGCCGCGTGGCCGTGGATGCCGTGATTTCCGTGCCCGCCGAGGCCGCCGCCGGGAAGTACGTCTACACCGTCGAATACGTCAGCAACGCCGAGGCCCGAAAACGCAAGCTGGCCCGGACGCTGACCCTGGACGAAAAGCTCGACCTCGTCTTGGTCAAATAGGGGGAAGGACCTTGGGACCGGCGCATTGGCTCGTGGAAGCGGCAAAACGCCTGCTCGCCCACCGCGCGCTGGCGGGATGCCGCCGTGCCCTTTCCCGTGTGACCGCATCGCAAGGCGGGGCCGTCACCGTGGAGTACGGTCTGGTCATCCTGATCGCGGCAGCCATCCTTTACGGAGTCGAGGACAAGATATTCCGCCCCATGGCCAAGGAAATATTGAATAATTTCATGGATTTTATTGCCAAACCCTATCCATGACACCAGGGAGCCCAGGAATGAAAAGACTCAGCGACTTCTGCCTCGCCCTTTCCGTGAAGACATGCTGCGCCGTCGACGGACTCAAACGCCGCCTGCGCGACGAGCAGGGCGCGACCACGGTGGAATACGCCCTGCTCATCGCCGTCATCGTCATCGGCATCATCGCGGCGGCCACCTACATGTTCGATCCGCTCAAGGAATTTTTCAAGGACGTCGTCAAGAAGGTCAAGGAAACCGCCGGGGTGTAACGACATGAGCGGTTTTCCCCAGGCCTTGGCCCTGCTCCTCCTCGCCCCTTACGGGGACGTGTTCCCGCCGCTGGCGCCAGGTACGGCAGTCGCGGCGGTGCGGGCCCGGACCAGTCCGGGCGCAAGCCTCAAGTCTTGCGGCCATGACCAGGCCGGGGCGGCGACCATCGAATTCGCCTTCGCCCTCATGTTCCTTCTCTTCCTGTTCGTTGCCTTCGTGAACATCTCGGAAATCTTCCTGGCCCATTCCCGGCTGCGCTACGCCACCTTCGTGGCCTCGCGGGTCGAGGCCGTGGGCGGGCCGGCCCGGAAGGCCGCCTCGGAGATCGACAAGGAGCTCACGCTGAAAATCACGTCGAACAAGGTCAGCGCCGAAAAGAAGATCGAGCTTCCCAAGGCCGTGGGCACGCTTTTCGGCACCGGCGAATCCTTCACCATCAGCCACGCGGTCAAGACCTTCAAGGAACCCAAACCCTCCGGGGACAACGCGGCGAAGTGAATCCATGACGCGACGCAACACACGCCCAAGCGACCAGCGCGGCTCGGTCACGGTTTTCGTGGCCCTGCTGTTGCCCACGCTCATGGTCATGATTTTTCTGGCGATCAACATCGGCCAGCTCGTCTTCGAGAAGATCCGGCTGCAAAACGTGGCCGACGCCTGCGCCCTGTCGGCGGCGGCGGCGCAGGCGGCCGGGCTCAACGAGATCGCCGAGGTCAACTTCTGGAGCCAGGATTACGTTTTTCCCATCGCCAAGGCGGTCATGGCCTGGAGCGAGAGCATGCCGTGGAAAAGCAAAAGCAAGGCCAAATCCGCCGTGCGCTACTACAAGGGCGTATTCCGGGCCCTGCGCGAGTATCAGGACGACGCCAACACCTATTACGCCAAAAAGGCCATGCAGATCGCCAAGGCGGTCAAGAAGGCCAACTACGACGACATCGGCATTAAATCCGTGCGCCTCACGCCGCTCAATCCCCGGTCGAGCCTGGAAAATCCCGGCAAGCTCTTGAAATACAAAACGCACCGCGAAACGGTCCGCTATGCCTATGTCGGCGCGTCGGACCACCATCCCTGCGCCATCTCCGCGGCCCTGACCTGGTCCGACCTCATGGCAGGCCCCAAGGACCATTTCTGCACCCATATGGGCGCGTTGCCCGTCGTGATCTGCGGCAAGCACCACGAGCATGACAGCACGGAATTCGAATACAAGATTTCCAAGAAAAGCTCGCCCATGACCTACGCCGCCTTCAAGCTGACCCAGGAATCCAAGGACTTCGTCCTGGCCGAATCGATTTTCGGCAAGATGAAAAAGATGGAGGCCTATGCGGCTGCCATGCCCACCAAGGGCAACGTGGAAAAAGGCAAGCCGGACTACGTCGCGGTTCTCGTCAGGCTCGACAAGCTGCGTCCCAGGCCCGACATCCCGGACCTGGACAAGGTGCTGCATTAGGAGGGCGGGCGATGCGGGCATTTCGCAGGGCAACGGCGCGGCTTTCGCGCGACGAGCGAGGCCAGGCCATGATCGAGGCCGCCTTCATGCTCTTCTGGCTCTCGTTCGTGCTCATGTTCCTGCTGTGGGGACGCACGCTCTACGAGAACATGGCCCGCGCCGAGGAGAACCTGCGCTACGACCTGCGCGAAAAACTGGACGCCATTGCCGGAAAGTCCTTCCGGCGCGTGGAGAAAAAAACCGAGGCCGTCCTCGAGGTGCCCGGAACCATCGGCGAAAAGCTCGATCAAAACCCGGTGCGGGTGCCGCTTAAGCTCGTCGGCTACGGCGGCAGTTACACCGGGAGAACCAAGAGCGAATACTTTTGTTACGTCCGCGAACGCAAAATCAACGAGTGAATCATGAGCAAGTCCCGACTGATCCTGATCTCCCTGGGTGTGGCCCTTTTCGCCCTGCTGCTGGTCTATTCCTACATCTACAAGAAAGAAAAGGAACTGCTTTCCCTGGCCACGCCCATCAAGGTCGTGGTGGCCGCCAAGGACATTCCCGAGGACGCCCTGCTCGACGAATCCGCGCTCACGGTCGTGGAAATTCCCAAGAAGTTCGTCCAGCCCGGGGCGCTGACCCGGCCGGCCGAGGCGACGGACCGCATCTCGGCCGTGCCCATGCTCAAGGGCTCCCAGGTGCTGGATTACTTTTTCCGGCCGGCGGCCGAGGAAGGCGTGGCCCGCAAGATTCCGGCGGACAAGCGCGCCTACAGCATTGCGGTCAATGACGTCACCGCCGTGGCCGGCTTGGTGCGGCCCGGTGATTTCGTGGACGTGCTGGTCACGGCCCAGACCGGCTCCATCCAGCAGGGCCAGTCCGTGCCCGAGGGCTCGATCGCCCGCATGCTGCTCCAAAACATCCTGGTGCTGGCTGTGAACCAGCGCTCCACGGCCGGCTCCGCCCAGCGCATCGCTCCCAGCCAGCAGGCCGCCGGCGGCCTGGCCGCGAGCGTGACCCCGGAAAGCCAGAAAGCACCGAGCAGCCTGCGCACCCTGACCCTGTCCCTGACGCCCGACGAAGCCCAAAAGACGGCTATGGCCCAGGAGATCGGCAGCCTGTCCGTGGCCTTGCGCAGCAGTTGGCAAAAGCCGGAGCAGCAGCCGCTGCCCCTGGCCAACGTCACCGCCCAGCAGGTCCTCGGCACGGAAAAACCGGTGCTTCCCCGCGCCCGTCCGGTCTGGACCGAATTTCGGGGCAGCGAGGAAATTCAGGTGCGTTAGCGCCGCCTGGGACGACATCGGCCACGGCGCGAGACGAGGAACACAACCCTTCCCGAGAGGTATCCGCAACCATGAATCGGACGTCACTGGCGCACCGGGGCGCGGCCGTAGCCGCCCTGCTTGCCGCCCTCGTATTCTGGGCCGCCCTTGCCCTGGCCGAGGAACCGACCCGGATGGAAATGGCCGCCGGCCAGAGCATCCCCGTCGAACCCGGCTTCGCCGTGGACAAGGTCGCCGTAGGCGATCCGGAGGTGCTCGGCGTGGCCCGGACCTCGGACACGTCCATGCTCGTCAACGCCAAGAAGTCCGGCCAGACCAACCTCATCATCCTGGGCACGGCCGGACAGCAGAAGGAATACCAGATCCGCGTGCGCGCCGGCAGCCTGGACGACGACGCCGCCGCCCTGCGCGAGATGCTGGCCGGCATGGAAGGAGTGACGGTCAAGGTGCTCGGCGGCAGGCTCGTGGTCTCGGGCGAGGTCTACAGCGCCGAGCACTACGACAAGGTGGCCGCCACTCTGGCCGGCATGCCCGGGACCGTCAACCAGGTGGACATGAGCCCGGTCATGAAGCGCATCTTAAGCGACCAGATCAAAAAGGAGATCAACCGGCCGGGCGTGGCGGTCAAGGCCGTGCGCAACTCCTTCATCCTCGACGGCACGGTGAACGCCGCCGAGGACATCGAGCGGGCCCAGAAAATCGCCTCCCTGTATTCCAAAAGCGTGATCAACACCCTGCGGGTCGCGCCCGAACCGCCCAAGCCCTACCGCAAGCCCGAACTGATCGAAGTGACCATGCAGATCATGGAGCTGTCCAAGACCGCCCTGCGCGACCTGGGCGTGCACTGGAACCCCCTTGGCACCCTGGACGCCACGGCCTCCTACGACTCCGAGAAAAGCGCCTCCATCGCCTCCACCGTGACCGGCACCCTGTCGAGCCTGCTGCCCAAGATGCGCCGCATCCAGGACGAGGGCCAGGGCCGCTCGCTCATGAACCAGGCGGTCATCACCAAGCAGGGCGGCGAGGCCAAGTTCTTCGCCGGCACCGAGGTCCCCATCTCCGTGGCCCAGAGCCTCGGCACCATGGGGGTGGAATATAAAAAGATCGGCATGACGCTCAACGTCTCGCCGAACATCGACCCCTTGAGCAACATCGACACCTCGATCCACGTCGAATCGAGCTCCATCATTTCCGAAAACGCCACCACCGGCGCGCCGACCGTCAGCACCAACAACCTGTCCACGGCCTTAAACGTGGCCTCGGGCCAGAGCATCGTCCTCGGCGGACTCATCGGCCAGCGTGAACTGGAAGCCCTTTCCCTGTCGCCCCCCGACAACCAGCAAAGCCTGCTCCAGCTCAACCGCCGCACCAAGGCCGGCACCGACGGCTGGGAGGTGGTGGTCTTCATCACGCCGAGCGTCGTCTCCCACCCCGGGCAGGCGCTGGGGGAAATGAAAGGCAAGGTGGAGCAGTCATTCAAGAAAAAAGACCTCGAACGTCTGCGCAAGCAGGGCAACTGAAGCGGACGGCCATGCCTGGCAAGCTTGTTTCGCTTTACGCCTCGCGGGGCGGCGTCGGCAGGACGTTTCTGGCCGTCAACCTGGCCGTGGACCTGCTGCTCGAGACGCGCGAACCGGTACTGCTCCTGGATCTCGGCAGCCCGTTTTCCATGGACGCGGCCCAGTTCCTCGGTCTGGGCGAGGTCAACACCCTGGAGGCGCTCTTGCCCACGGCCGACCGGCTGGCGCCGCCCATGCTCAAGTCCTTCGCCACCAGCCACAAAAGCGGCCTGGACGTGCTGGCCCTTTTCGCGACGCGCCGGGCGGCGGCCGCGCCGCCCCCGGCCGAGGCCCTGGCCGCGCTGGCCTCCCGACTGCTGGCCGTCTATGGCTGGGTCGTGGCCGACCTGGGGCACGGTTTCGGCCCGGCCGAGGCCCGGCTGCTCGACCTGTCCGAAGCCATCCTGGTACCGGCCACGCCCGAACCCCTGGGCATGGCCCACGCCTTGGCCGACCTCGATTTCCTGCGGCAGCGCAACTATTCCCGGCAGGCGGTCCGGTGCGTGCTCAATCGCGTGGGCGAGGACGAGCGGGTTTCCGCCCAGTCCATTGAGCAGGCCCTGGGCCGGGAGATCTTCGGCCGCATCCCCTACGACCGCAACGCCCCGTCCGGCCTGGCCGGAGGGAAGACCTACCCCGGCGACCTCCCGCGCCATGAGATGACCAAGGCCTTCGACGCCCTGGCCCACGCCCTGGTCACCAGGGGCGGGCAGGCCCGGGTCGCGCCCGAGGCCGGCGGGCGGCAGGAGCTCCCGGAGGCCGCGCCGGATCTCGACGCGGTCAAGCGCGACATCCACAAGCGCCTGCTGGAAACGTTCGACCTCAAGTACGCCGACATGGAGGTCGGCCAGGACCCGGCCAAGCGCGAGGAACTGCGCCAGGAAGTGACAAGGCACATCATCCTGCTCATCGACGAGACCACGGGCCTGCGCTCGCGCGAGGCCCGCGACCGCCTGGTCGCGGAACTGCTCCAGGACGTCCTGGGCCTGGGGCTGCTGGAAGACCTGTTGCACGACCCGTCGATCTCCGAAATCATGGTCAACAGCTTTGACGTCATCTACGTGGAGCGCGCCGGCCGCATCGAGACCTCCGAGCGCAAGTTCCTCTCCGAGGCGCACCTCATGCGCGTCATCGAGCGCATCGTCGCGCCGCTCGGGCGCAAAATCGACACGGCCACGCCCATGGTGGACGCCAGGCTCGCCGACGGCTCGCGGGTCAACGCCATCATTCCGCCCCTGGCGCTCAAGGGCGCGGCCCTGACCATCCGCAAATTTCCGGACAAAAAGCTTTCCTGCCAGGACCTCATCGGCCTCGGCACGCTGTCGCCCCAGATGGAGGCCTTCCTCCAGGCCGCGGTCCTGGCCCGGCTCAACATCCTCATCTCCGGCGGCACCGGCTCGGGCAAGACCACGCTGCTCAACATCCTGTCGGGGTTCATCCCCGCGGACGAACGCATCGTCACCGTGGAGGACTCGGCCGAGCTCAAGCTCCAGCAGCCCCACGTCATCACCCTGGAAGGCCGTCCCCCCAACATCGAGGGCAAGGGCGAGGTGACCATCCGCGACCTGGTGCGCAACTGCCTGCGCATGCGCCCGGACCGCATCGTGGTCGGCGAGTGCCGCGGGGCCGAGGCGCTCGACATGCTGCAAGCCATGAACACCGGCCACGACGGATCGCTCACCACCATCCACGCCAACAGCGCCCGGGAAGCCTTGAGCCGCCTGGAAACCCTGGTCATGTACGCCGGCTACGAGCTGACCCCGAAGACTATCCGCGAACAGGTCGTCGGAGCCATCGACCTGATCATCCAGATCAAGCGCTTCAAGGACGGCAAGCGCCGCATGGTGCAACTTGCCGAGGTCACCGGCATGGAAGGCGACGTCGTGACCCTGGGCGACATCTTCGTCTTCCGCCAGGAAGGCGCGCCCACGCCCCAGTCGGTGCAGGGGGCTTACGTGGCCACGGGCTACATTCCCCGTTGCCTGGCCGATTTCGAGGATCGCGGCGTGAGCGTGCCGCGTGAAATCTTCTGGACCGCCGCCATGGCGGCTGGCGAGGCGCGACGATGACCGTGCTCCTGTTGTCCCTGCTGCTCGTGGCCCTGTTCTGGTACGACGCCTGGCTGTGGCTTTCGTTCCTGTTCGCCGGCGGTCCGGGCCGACTCTCGCCGATCGACCGCAAGGTCCGGGCCCTGGTTCTGCGCCTGGACAACATGTTCATTCCGGTCACGCCGCGCGCCGTAACGACGGCGGTGCTCGGGCTGGCCGTTGGCGGCGGGATCGTGGGCTTTCTCTTGCCTTCGGCGGCCACGCAACTCGAACGCCATGCCATCGAGCAGGCCGTGCAGCGCAACCGGGACGGCGACTACGACGGCGCGCTGGCCGCCCTGTCCCGCTACCAGTCCTCGGCCTCGGCCCTGGCCCACAACGAGATGGGCGTGGCCTATCTGGCCACTGGCAACCTTGATCTGGCCGAGAAATCCTTTGCCAGGGCCGTGGCGCTGGCCCCCAACTACGCCAAGGGGCAGGCGAATCTGGCCACGGTTTACGGCCTTCGCGGCGAAAAGGAAAAGGAGGCGTTCGCCCTGTCCCGGGCCAGGGCCGTGGAGCGGCTGCCGTTGCCCACGGCCGATCTCTATCCGCCGCCCCAGGGCCTTTTTTCCCACCTGCTGCTGCGCCTTTTTTGCCTGGCGGTCTTCGCCTGGGCCGCCTGGCGCTTGCCGGAACTGGGCATCGCCCTCCTGCGGCGGCGGCGGGCCGGGCAGTTCGAGAGCCAGCTCGCCGACGGCCTGGTCATGACCGCCAACGCCCTGCGGGCCGGCTTCAGCCTGCTCCAGGCCCTGGACCTCACGGCGCAAAAGGCCCCCGCGCCCCTGTCCCAGGAGTTCGGGCTGCTGCTCAAGGAGCACCGCCTGGGCGCGGACCTGAATGATGCCCTGCGGCACCTGGCCGAACGGGTGGATTCGCCCGACTCCCGCATTTTTTCCAATTCCGTCGTCATCCTGCGGGAGACCGGCGGCAACCTGACGGAAATCTTCGACACCCTGGCCGCGACCATCCAGGAGCGCAAGCGCGTCATGAAAAAAATCCGGGCCATGACCGCCGAAGGCGAGACCCAGGCCTATTTCCTGGCCGCCCTGCCGGTGGTGCTCGGCATCATCCTCTACCAGCTCGATCCCAAATCCATTTCGCTTTTCTTCACCACCTTCGGAGGCTGGCTCATGCTCCTTTGCATGGCCCTCATGGAAGTCGTGGGGCTTTCGCTCATGCTGCGCATCGTCAAGGTGAAGGTCTAGGGAGGTGCCATGGGCCCGAGTTTTCGCCTGATGCCCGCACGCCTCGCACCGGCCGCCCTGGCGGTCCTTATCGGGCTGGCCCCGTTGGCCCGGACGCGACCGGCGGCCGCTGAAAACGCCCTCACCCGGGCCGCCGAGCGCGGGGTGCGTTCCGCCGGCGGCAAGACCGGCCGCGAGGACCAGGGCACGCCGCGCGTGGAAATCAAGGACACGCCCCAGGGGCAGCTTCTGGTGCCGGTCGCGCCCAAGGCCGCCCCGTCCAAGCGAAACGCCCCCAAGACGGCCGAGGGGCCAAAAGGCCAGACAATCCCTGGCCAGCAAGCGCCCGGCAACGCGACCATCCCTCCCCTGGCCGCGCCCGAGCGCCAGTCCGCCCCCCAATCCCAGGCCATCGAGGCGCAAAGTGCGGCCCAACAACAGGTGATCACCAGCCAGAAAACGCCCGCCGCAAAGGCCATCGAGGCTCAGGAATCGCCGCAGCGCCAGCGAATCGAGGCCACGTCAGCGGCGGGGCAACAGAAGATCGAGGCCCGAAAAGCCGCCGACAAACAGGACATCGAGGCCCAAAAGGCTGCGCCCGGCCAGAAAATCGAGGCGCTTAAGGCCCCCGAGGCCAAAGTCATCAAGGGAGAGCAGGCGGCCGCGGCCCAGACGGTCCAGGCCCAGGGAATCAACGCCCAGGCCGGTCCGCAAAGCCAAACAGCCCCCCAGGCCCAGGGCACGCCCGCTGCCCAGGGGATCGCGGCCCAAAAAGCGCCGGCCGCGCAGCAAAGCAAGGCCCAGGACAAGCCCAAGTCCCAGGAAATCAAAGCCCAGGACAAGCCCGAAGCTCAGGAAATCGAAAAGCAGGACACGCCCGAGGCCAAGGACGCGCCCGACGCCCAGAAGATCGACGCCAAGGACGCCGCCAAACAGCAAAGCATCAAGAAGCAAAGCGCCCCGAAAATGCAGAAGTTCTGACAAGCGCCGCCAGTCGTCGGACCTGGCCGCGCCCTGCGACGATAACGAAACCACGTGCCAAGGAGTATCTCATGCCGCGCCCCGCGAAACCGAACCTTGTCGGCCTGCTCGCCGTCTGCGCCGTCTGCCTCCTGTGCGCCTGCGCCCGCAAGGCCCCGCCGCCGGACATCGTCCAGGTGACCGCCGAAAACTACGCCGCGGAAGTGCTGGGCGAACCCGGACCGACCCTGCTGCTCTTCCACAACCCCCAGGCGCCCCAATCAGAGGAGATGTACAAGCTCCTCGGCTGGCTGGCCCAGACCTACAAGGGACAGCTCAAATTCTGCGTCTTCGCCTGGGATACCAGCGCCGATCCCGCGCCATACCGCCTGGAGATGCTCCCCACCCTGGTCATCTTCCGCAACGGCTGGGAGATCGACCGCATGCGGGGTATTCCCGCCACAATGGAGGAGCGCAGGGAACTTCCCGACAACCTCGAATTGTGGCTGCTGCGCACCGGGCTCGACCGCACCTACGACCCGCGTTTCCAGGCCCAGTTCAACTACCGCTTCAACAACGGCGCCACGCTGCAGGTCAGCAACTAGCCCGGCCGGAAGGAATGCGAGCGACATGGCCGATCCCGAAATCAGACGTCGGCTCGACGAGCGCCTGAAACGGGCGCTTTCCCAGCGCGGCCTGCCGCCCGAGGCCCTCGACGCCGGCGCGGGCGCGCCCGAGGGGACGCTCGTCAGCGACCGGCTGCTCTCCGAAGGCCGGCTCGCGCCCCAGGCCGTCAACGACGTCCTGCGCGAGGTCTTCGGCGTGGAGGCCATCGACCCGTCCATGGTGGCGGTGGACCCCGAATTCGCCCGGGCGGCCCGGACGCTCTTCCCTCGCGACGCGGCCGTGGCCTTTGCCGCCGTGCCCTTGCGCTTCGAGCGCGGGCAGGCCCACGTGGTCATGGCCATTCCCGACGACGCGGCGAGCCTGGCCGGCATCGAGCACCTGCTCGGCGCCCGCGTCACACCCTACGTCTGCCATGGCCAGGGCCTTACCCGGGCCATCGAGGCCCTGTACCGCGACCCGCCAGGCCCCGAGGAAACCCCCTCGGCGGACATGGAGGCACAGGCGGCGCGCGCGGCCAAGGCCGTGGCCCGCATTGCCGCCGACCACGTCCGCTTGCGCGATCCGGCCGAGGACCCGGAAGTGACGGCGCTCGTGCGCGCGGTCATGGACGGCCTCGCCGGAACGGGCGGCGGCGGATCGACCTCGGACATCCACCTGGAGCCGGGAAGCGGCTCCTGGCGCATCCGGGCCCGGCGCGACGGAATGCTCCAGGACGCCCTGCCCCTGCCGCCGCTTCTCGGCGCGGCCCTGGCCAGGCGGCTGATGCTCCTTTCGGGCATGGACCCGGACCAGGCCGCACTGCCCCAGGACGGAGCCATCGACATCACCCTGGCCGCAGCCCGGCCCATGGACATGCGCGTGTCGGCCCTGCCGGCGCTTTACGGCCAGAAGATCGTGCTGCGGTTGCTCGACAAGGGCAAAAAGAGCCTGACCCTGGCCGACCTGGACATGGACCCGGCCGAGGAAGGACCCGTCCGCGCCGCCCTGGACGCCCCCAACGGCCTGCTGCTGGTCACGGGGCCCACGGGCTCGGGCAAGACCACCAGCCTCTACGCCTTTCTCGACCGGCTCAACCGGCCCGAGGTCAACATCCTCACGGCCGAGGACCCCGTCGAATACAAGCTTGCGGGCGCGACCCAGGTCCCCTGCGATTCCGAGGCGGGCATGACCTTTGCCAAGGCCATGCGCGCCTTCCTGCGCCAGGACCCGGACATCATCATGGTCGGCGAGATTCGGGACGCCGAGACCGCCGATTTCGCCGTCAAAGCGGCGCTGACCGGCCACCTCGTCCTGTCCACCCTGCACACGAACGACGCCCCGGGCGCGGTCAGCCGGCTGCGCAACATGGGCGTGGCCCCGCATCAGCTGCTGGCCACACGGATCACGGTCATGGCCCAGCGCCTGGTGCGCCGCCTGTGTCCGCGCTGCCGCCGGGAAACGCCCGCGCCGCGCGCATTTCCGGAGCTCGACGCCCTGCCGGCCGGGACCGTCTTCTACGAGGCCGCCGGCTGCCCCGCCTGCCACGGCACGGGCTACAGCGGCAGGCTCGGCGTCTACGAGGTGTTCGCCATGAACGGGGACATGGAACGGCTGGTCCTCGGCGGCGCGAGCGCCGTGGAACTGCGCCGCGCGGCCGAGGCCGCCGGCATGGGGAGCCTTCGCGCCTCGGCCCTGTCCCGGCTGGCCCGGGGCCAGACCACGGCGGCGGAAGTGCTGCGGGTCACCGTCGAAGCCTGAAGAGAGGAAAACGCATGGACGTCTTTTTGCTCAAGGATCTTGGGCTGCTGCTTTTCACTATCGGCATCGGCGGCGCGGTCTGGGCACTGTTGCCGCGCGGGCGCGGCAAGATCGTGGAACGGAAGGGCGCGGCCGACCGCGTGGACGCCCTGCTCGGCGAAAGCGCCGGCTTGGCCGCCCTGCTACGCCCGGGCTACGCCTTTCTCGAACCCCTGGCCGCCCGCCTGACGCCGCCCGGCTACAAGGCGCGCCTGGCCCGCTACCTGACCACGGCCGGCATCGACCGCATCCTTGCGCCGGAGGCCTTCGTGTCCTTCCAGGCGGCCATGCTCGTCATCTTCTGCCTGCTCGGCCTGGCCCTGCAGGCCAAGGCCTCCACGGTCCTGCTCTTCGGGGCCATGGGCCTGCTGTACCCCTATTGGTGGCTCTACGACAAAAAGAACCTGCGCCAGAAGAACATCACCCGCTCCATGCCCGACGTGGTGGACATGCTGGCCCTGTCCACGGCGGCCGGCCTGGATTTCCAGGCCGGCATCAAGCGCATCCGCGACCTCGCCTCGGGACGCGACCCCTTCGTGGCCGAACTGGCCCTGGTCCACCACAACGTGACGCTCGGCATGTCCATGGAGGACGCGCTGACCCTCATGGCCGCGCGGGTGGACACCCCGGAGATGCATTCGTTTTCCTCCATCCTGGTCCAGGCCCAGAAAATGGGCTCGTCCATCGCCGACATCC
Organism: Pseudomonadota bacterium; assembly: GCA_023399375.1. GTDB lineage: Bacteria > Desulfobacterota > Desulfovibrionia > Desulfovibrionales > Desulfovibrionaceae > Solidesulfovibrio. The sequence goes on from JAEWPX010000163.1 coordinate 13,755, forward strand.
TCAAGGACCAGGCGGCGCGCATGCGCCAGGACCGCTTCCTGGCCGCCGAGCGGGCCGGGGCCGTGGCCGCCCAGAAGCTGCTGCTGCCCATGGTGCTCTTTCTCTTCCCCATCATCTTCGGCGTGGTCTTCGGCCCTTTTATCCTGAAATTTCTCTACAACCGCTAACCCGGTTCTCCAGGGAACCGGCTTGGGCCCAAGGCGATGATCGTCACTCTTCGCATCGAACGCGACGGCGCGGTTGTTGAGACCCTGACCCTCGGTCCCGGCGAGCACGGCATCGGTCGCGCCCCGGACAACGCCGTGGTTCTGGCCGATGGGGCCGTGTCCTCCCGGCACGCCCTGCTGCGCGTAAAGGAAACCGAAGCGGAACTCCTGGACCAGGGAAGCCTCAACGGCACGTTCGTGGATGGCGAGAAGGTCGCCAGGACGACCTTCACCCGCGCCGCGACGGCCGACATCTGCGCTTTTCGGCTGGTGTTCTCGGCCAAGGCCGCCCCGAGAAAGCGCTTCGCCCCGCCATCCGGGCGCGGCCTGGGCACCCGGCCCGCGATCCTGCTGGCCACGGCCGCCCTGGCGCTGTGCGCCTTCCTGGCGGCCTGGATCCCGGCCGAGCGCAGCCTAAGCGCCTTCGTCAGGACCGAGGCCTTGCAGCGCGGGGCGCTCTTGGCGCGTTCCCTGGCCGAGGCAAACGTCGTCCCTTTGCAGGCGAAGCTCCTCGACCAGTTGCGCACCGCATCCGTCGCGTCCGAGGACGACGTGCGCCAGGCCATCGTGACCGACCCCTACGGCAAGGTCCTGGCCCCGGCCCAGGACCTGGGGAGGATCCTGGACGATCCCCAGGTCAACAAGGCGACCAAGGCGCGGGGCCTGAGCCTTTGGACCACCACGGACGGCGACACGGCCCTGGCCTGCCCCATCCGTGAAGGCGATGCCGTGCTCGGTTTGGCCCTGGTTTTTTTCAAACCCGGCCATGCCTTGTCCGGCCCAAGCCGGATGGACGGCGTCCTTTTCGGGCTTCTCGTCGCGGCCCTGGCCTGGGGCGTAGCGGCCTGGGGACTTGCGCGCCTGACGCTTGGGCCTGTCCGGAGGATGGCCGAGGACATCGGCGTCGCCCTCAAGTCCGGAACCAGCGAACTGCCCGTTGTCCCCGCCTCCCGGGAAATCGCGGAACTCAAGCGCGCCGTGGAGCGGGCGCTGCTCCTGGTCCCGACCGGCGCGTCCGACCGGAACGCGCAGCCCCAAACGCCTGAGGTCCCTGGCGTCACGGCCGCCCCAGCGTCGGATGCGACCCGGGGCGGCCAGCTGCAACCCCAGGAGTCCCGCGCGACCGACGATGCGGCCTGGTGCCTGCTCGATCTGGCCAGCTACCGACTCACCGCCTGGAGCCAGGCCTTCGCGGCCCATCTGGCCTCCCGGGACATGGTCGCGCCCGTGCATCTGCTCTCCGCCCTGTCCGATCCGGCCATGTTGGCCGCCCTGGCCGGCGTCGTGGACGACCCGGCCGGGGAGGCCGCGCGACAGGTCGAAAACCGGCCGTTCACGGCGCGCAAGGAGCCGGGACCGCAACCCGGAACTATCCGCGTTCGCATCACGGAGACCGCATGACGTCCTCCCAAGACGATCGCACCATCATCCGTCCGCTGTTCGCGGCGCGCCTGCGGGTGCACGGCCCTTCAGGCCGGACGTTCGAGGTGCCGCTTGCCCCCGGTGTGCTGAGCATCGGGCGCGATCCCGGCTGCGGCCTGCCCCTGGACCCCGCCGACGTCAGCGTCTCGCGCCGCCACGCGAGCCTTGCCGTGGACGGGGAAACGGTCACCGTCGCGGACTGCGGCAGCACCAACGGCGTGTTCGTCAACGGGACCAAGGTGGAGCAGGCTGCGCTCGTCCCGGGGGACGAAGTGCGGCTCGGCCAGACGGTCCTCACCATAGAAGCCGCCCCGCTTCCGGCCGCGCCCGGCCCGGACGCGGCCGGCACGCCGTCCGAAAGCCCGGGACGGCGACTTGTCCCGCGCAAGCCCAAGGCGCGCTTTGTCCTGCTGTCAGCCATCCTGGCGGCCGGGATCCTCGTTACGGGAATGACGTTTTTTTTCCGGCCGGATGCACCCGTATCACCGCCCACCTCCGCCGGGCGGGAGCAAGAAGCCGCCGCGCCCGATACCGCGCCGCCGCCGTCCGACAAGCCCACCGCCTCGGCCGAAGAGGTCGAACAGGCAAAGGACCTCACCCGGCAAGGGCTTTTCTTCTACAATAACAACCACCTTATCCCCGCCATCGGCGAATGGGAAAAAGCCCTGGCCCTTGATCGGCAAAACGCCCAGGCGGCGAAGTGGCTGGCCAGGGCCGAAAGCGAACGCGACGGGCTTTTGGACAAGTACTCCCGCGAAGGGGCCCTCGCCCTGAAATACGACCGCGTTGGCGAAGCCAGGGAAGCCTTTCGCCTCGTGACCGAATACTGCCGCGCCTCGTCCACGGACGAACGCTGCGCGGACGCCGCCAAACAACTGGCGCAGTTGGAGGGAAAAGCCCCATGACGGAATCGACAGCCCCACACGAAGCACGTGCACCCGGCCCGGGGTACGTCGACCACACCGAGTTTCGCGCCCGGCCGACCTTCTCCGGCAAGGGCGAAAACGCCGTTGAAGTCCTGTCCGGGCCGGGCCAAGGCGTCATCCACCGCTTCCAGGCGCAACTGCTTGTCGGTCGGGCGGCGCGTTGCGATCTTGTCATCGACGACGCCACGGTCTCCCGCGAGCACCTTCGCATCGACGGTCGCGGCGGCCGTTGGCTGGCCGTGAGCTGTAATACGAAGAATCCGGCATTGAAAAACGGCGTTCCGTTCCAAACCACGCCGATCGCCACCGGCGACACCCTGACGCTCGGTCCCGCCCGATTGCGCCTTGTCTTGTCCAAGCCCCAGGCCGGGCTGGCGCTGCCGCCCCGGTTGCGGCTTCTGCTTGGCGACAAAAAACGTCTTGCCGCGACGGGCATCGGGATATTCCTCCTGCTGTTGCTGCTGTTTTTCCTGTCCAGGCCATCCACGACGCCCCAGGAAGCCGTGGTCGCGGACGATTGGGCCAAGCAACGGGCCCAAAAGGATACGGAATTCATGAACAGGGTCTCGACCCTGCTCATCCAGGCCCGACGGCTCCACGACGAAGGCCGGGACGACCAGGCCCTGACCCGGCTCGACTCCCTGCTCGCCATCGATGCCGGCAACGGAGAGGCCCTGCGGCTCAAATCCGAAATCCAGGCCGGCATGGAGAAACGGACCGCCGAAGACAAAAGCCGCCGCGAACAAGCGACCCAGGCCCTGGAGCGGGCCAAACCCCATGTGCAGCGGGCCGAGCGTCTCCTGGCCGCCGACGACGCGGCGGGAGCGCGGGCCGCAGCCCAGGCCGCCTTGGCCCAGGCCCCGGACGCGGCCGAGGTGCGGCAGATCCTGGAGGCCATCGATGCCCGCGAGGCGGAAGACCGGCGCAAGGCAGCGGAAAAGGCCCAGGCCGCCACGGCAAGACGGCAGGAATTGACCGGCCTGTACGACGAGGCCGCGGAGGATCTGGCCGACGACGCCCTCTACAAGGCCCTGACCCTCTACCGCCGGCTGGGCGAGGAGGAGGCGACGGAGCCCGCCCGCGCGGCGGCGCGCAAGAAGGCCGCCGAGATCCAGGACGCCCTGGTCAAACGCGTCATGCCCGACTTCACCGCCGGCCAGAAGCTCTACAACCAGAAAAAGTACGCCGAAGCCTACGCCCTTTGGGTCAAGGTGCTTGAAGTCTATCCCGAGGCCAAGGAAACCAAGGCGAAGGTGGCCGAACTGACGCCCATGCTCGAAGCCGAAGCCAAGCGCCTCTACGAGGAAGGGCTGGTCTATGAGGGCCTGGGCGACCGGCAAACGGCCAGGGCCCGCTTTAACGCGGTGCTGGAGACGATGCCCCTCAAAGGCAACCTCTATTATCGACGGGCTGCGGACAAGCTCGGCATGAACCCCGGCGGGAAAGGGCAGTCATGAGGCTTGAAGCCGCGGGAGCCACGGATCGCGGGAGCGTCCGGGACAATAACGAAGACGCCTTTTGGGTCGACGCCGACCAGGGAGTGTTTCTCGTCGCCGACGGCATGGGCGGATTGGCGGCCGGGGAAGTGGCCAGCCAATTGGCCGTGACCACCGTGGTCCGGTTACTGACCGCGCCGTCGCCCTTTGACACCCGTGAATACGCCCCGCCGGGAACCCCGACCTGGCACCCCGCTTCCCAGCGTTTTCGCCGGGCCGTCAGCGAGGCCAACAGGGCCGTGCTCGAGGCTTCCCAGACCCGGTTCGGCTCCTTCGGGGCCTCGGGCATGGGCAGCACCCTGGTCGGGCTGTACCGCTGCGACGACGGCTTCGTGTTGGCCAACATCGGCGACAGCCGGGCCTACCGGTTTCGCGAAGGCCGTCTCACGCAATTAAGCGAGGACCATTCCCTGGTCATGGCGCAAGTCCGCCAGGGCCTGCTCTCGCCGGAGCAGGCCGCCCACAGCTCCGAGCGCCACGTCATCTACCGGGCCCTGGGCATGGCCTCCGAACTGGAGCTGGATCTCGCTCCGGTCGCGCCGACACCCGGGGATCTCTACCTGCTTTGTTCGGACGGGCTCACGGATGTCGTCGACGACGGCTCCCTGGCCGAAATACTGTCCCAACCCGACGCCAGTGAACCGGAACGCCTCTGCGGACAACTCATCCATGCGGCTCTTGACCGGCTCTCCCGGGACAACGTGACCGTGGTCCTGGTCCGTGTCCTCCCCTGAGCCACGTCTCCGGCAAGAACAAGGGGCAAGCATGCTGGGGAACTGCTGCGGTCAAGGCGCGGTCCGAGGTGGTGCGCGTTGGTTGGACAGGTTGGCGGCGCAGAGAAGCTCCAGTCCGGTTGCTGCTCATGCCGCCTTGGAGGCCGAGCGGCCATCCCGGTATACGTCCATGGGGCGGCGACCGTCGAATTTCCTCAGCGCACTGTTGCCTTGCGTGCGGCCACGGCTCCAGCCACTGGCCTTGCGCCCGGCGCAACGCCTCGCACATGCCGCAGATCTGGTCGACGGTACAGACCGCGGCGGTCACAGGGTTCAGGGACAGGGCAGGGCACCTGCTCCACTTGCTCCAATTGTGCTCCACCGGGGATACGAATCGGGCGAAGAGGCGGGAACGTGTGAGAACGGGTGAGAAGCTAGTGGCGAAACCCTCACCAATGCCCAATACATGGCAGCAACATTGGTATTGGGCGCGTTGTGCTGAGTCAGATGGGTCACATTTCCACGAGGTTATGACGAGCATTGGGAGAATCAGGGGTGCATGGTCTTTCGGACCACCGGAAGCCTGCATGTTCAAGAACTCGAAGCGGGAAAAGCCGTGGCCATATTGCACATGGCCCACCGCATCTATGGGGCGGACTGGCTTTGGCAAAAAGCCGGATGGCCGGCAGATGCGCGCGCCCAAAAAAAGGGCTCATGCGCATAGCACAAGCCCTTTTTGGATATGCCCCGGTCGACCGCTGCCTAGGGCTTCAGTCCCAAGGCCTGGCGCTTGGTCCGGATGCGGGCGTCGATCAGGTCGGCGGCCTTGACCGGGTCGCCTTCCACGGCAAAGCTCGCGCCGACGACGCCTTCCAGACCGGATACGGCCAAGTCCGTCACGACTTTGCTGCCGAGGATGGGCGGCTCCACGCCGAGCACCGTGAAGATGCCGCTGGCCACGGCGTACAGGCCGATGGTGGCGGCTTTTTCGGAATACCATTCCGGAGCGGCGGCGGCCACGGGCAGGTCGGCTATATCCACGCCGAGGGCCGTGGCCAGCATGCCGCACAGCTGCAGGATCCGGGAGTTGTCCACGCAACTGCCCACGTGCAGCACCGGCGGGATGCCAAGGGCCTTGCAGACCTCGGACAGGCCCGGGCCGGCCATGTCGGCGGCCCCGGGCACCAGCAGCCCCTGCTTGCCGGCGGAAACCGTCACGCAGCCCGTGACCAGGACGAGCAGGTCGCGCTTGATGCACTCGCGGATCAGATTGACGTTCTGGTAGTCGTGCTTCACCTTGGGATTGTTGCAACCGACGATGCCCACCGCGCCGCGTATCTTGCCGGCCTTGATCGCGTCGATGAGCGGAGCGGCCGTGCCGCCAAGCGCCGCGAGCACCGCTTCGTTGGAAAAGCCGGACACGATGTCCACGGGTTCGACGGGGATGTCCACCCGGCTTTGGTCGCGCTCCTTATAGCGTTCGATGGCCAGCTCCACCACTTCGACGGCTTTTTGCTTGGCGTTGTGCACGTCAAAGGCGATGTGCGTCGCGCCGGTGAATTTGGCCTTGGGCGAAGTGGTGACGATGCGGCTGTGGTAGCAGCCGGCCACGGTGACAAGGCTCGGCATGATGCACTGGTAGTCCACCACGATGACTTCCACCGCCCCGGTGACCAGGGCCAGTTCGGTCATGAGGTGGTTGCCGGCCATGGGAATGCCCTGGCGCATGAGCAGTTCGTTGCCCGTGCAGCAAAGCCCGGCGAGGTTGATGCCGGCCGCCCCGGCGGCCTTGGCCTTGGCCACGAGTGCCGGATCGCGCACGGCGGCCAGAATCATTTCCGAGACTACGGGGCTGTGCCCGTGGACGAGGATGTTGACGTGGTCTTCCTTGAGCACGCCGAGGTTGACCTTGGACGGACGCGGCGTCGGCGTGCCGAAGATCACGTCGGAGAGCTCGGTTGCGATCATGGACCCGGCCCAGCCGTCGGCCAGGGACAGCCGCGCCGCGTGCAGGCAGATGTTGACCGCATCGTTGTCCACGCCCATGTGCGTGCGGTGCATCATCTCCACCACGTCGCGGTCGATGCCGCGCGGGGTGATGTCGAGGGCTTTCCAGAGTTCGCGGCGCTTGGCCGGCACCCTGTCGATGAAGGACACGCAGCCGCGCCGGCTGCCGAAGTCCCCGTAGAACTGCTCGGCCAGGGCCAGGGCCACGGCCTTGGTATCCTTGCCGGCCACATCCAGGCCGACTTCCTCGGCGATGCGGCGCAGTTTGGCCTCGTCCCGGATGGCGTAATCGGTGGTAGTGCCTTCACCGATGGCCAGGAGCGTTTCCACGAGATCGCGGCCGTGGTCGGAATGGGAAGCCGCGCCGGCAGCTACCATGCGGCCGAAATTGCGGGCCACGATGACGTCCGCGTCGGCGCCGCAGATGCCGCGCTGGGGACCGTCCCCGAAGGGATCGATGCGGCAGGGGCCCATGACGCAGTTGCGGCAGGACAGACCCAGTTCGCAGAACCCGCATTGGGGCTGTTGGGCCTTGAGGCGGTCCCAGACCGTTTCGACGCCGTCTTTCCCGGCCTTGGCGATCATCGCTTGGGCATCCTCGCAGATGGAATAGGCGCTCAAATCCTGTTTAGCCATGTTTCCTCCCATGCCGGTCAGATCCGCACGCCATAGACGGCGTTGGCCAACCTGTTCGTGCCTTCCTTGAGGTAGAGATTGACCTCTTCAAACGCGAGCGCCCCCGTTTTGCAGGCCGCCACGCAGGCCGGGACGTCGCCTGCGGCCACACGCTCGTGGCAGCCGTCGCACTTGACGGCCACGCCCGGGCGTTCCGGCGCGGCCGCATCCCGGTAGAAGCGGATGACATAGTAGGGGCAGGACATCGCGCACATGCCGCAGCCGATACAGCGGGTCGGGTCGACGATCTTGAGCCCCGGGGCGATGTCGTCGCGGATGGCCCAGGGCATGCAGGCTTCCTGGCAGGGCGCGGGTTCGCAGTGGCGGCACTTGTTGGGAAAGGGCCTTCCCTCGGGCCCCACGCCAAGGTGGATGCGCGGCTTGGCCAGGATCGGTTCGCGGATGGCCGTACCCAGGGCCTTGGACTGCGAATGGGCCTCGGCGCAGCGGATCATGCACTGCATGCAGCCCACGCAACGCTCGGGCCGGACGATAACGGTTTTTTGAATCATAGACCCTCCATTTGCAGGTTGCCGGACTGCCGAAAAAAAACACAAGGGCTCAGCGCAGCCGTGCGTTTCGGGCCAGGGAATGGCCAGGGGCGGCCAGGGGCGCCGCCTGTTTCGGGTTGGTAAGCCACCAGGAAGGGATGTCGCGGCGGCGCATGCCGCGCCGGATGGCGAAGGCCAGTTCGCCCAGGCGGGGCGGCGCGTCGAGGCCCACCGCGCCGATGATCCGCTCCTCGCGAAAGACCAGCTTGAGATAGCCGCTCCCCGTGCCCTGGGCCGTAACCTCGTCGCAACCCTTGGTCAGGGACGGGTTGACCACGCCCACGGAAATCATTTTCGAGCCGAAGACGGGGATGGCGTTCATGGCCATGCTGCCGCCGTAGGCCGCCTTGACGCCGGCCATGTTCATAGCCGCCACCCGGCCCTGCTCCACGGCCACGGGCCAGATGGCGTTGACGCGCCGGTCCCCGTGGATCAGGTCCGGAGCCTGAGCCAGGTCCCCGGCGGCGTACACGCGATCGTCCGCGGTGCGCAGGAACTGGTCGGTCACGACGCCGTAATCGCATTCCAGGCCGCTGCCGGAAAGCCAGCCGGTCTCGGGGACGACGCCCTTGCCGACGGTGACGAGATCGACTTCCAGGCTTTGGCCCGTGTCGAGATCCAGCCGTAGCGCCGCGCCGGTCCCGGCTTCCACGCGCGTCACCGAGGTGGAGGTCATGAGGGTCACGCCCGGCGTGTTTTGGAGCCGCTCGCCCACCCAGTTGCCGACATGGGCATCGACATTGAGGGACAGGGGGCGCGGCGAGGTCACGATCAGGGCGACGCGCATGCCGCGCTTGAGAAGGCCCATGGTCAGCTTGAAACCCACAAGCCCGCCGCCGAGCACCGCGGCCGTGCCGCCGGGCCTGACGCGGTCCAGGATCCGTTCCAGATCGCGCCGACCACGGAAATAACAGACCTGCCCTGCCAGGGGCCCGTCGAGGCCCGCCGGTCGCGGTCGCGCGCCGCAGGCCAGAAGCAGCCGGTCGTAGGACAGGGACCCGCCCGAGGCCAGTTGCAGGCGCGCCCGCGCGGGATCGAGGGCGACGGCGCGGTCTCCGAGGACGGTGACGCCCTGCTCCCTCCAAAACTTGTCCCCGGCCACCACCATGTCCCGTGACGCCATTTCCCCGGCCAAGACGTAGCTGATCAGCGGCCGGGAATAGACCGGCAGGGGGGACGGATCGAGGCCGACGATCTCGGCGGTCGTGTCCGCCTTGCGCAGCCACATGCAGGCGCTGCGGCCCGCCGCGTGCAGTCCGACGACGACATAACGCATGGGTCACCTCGGCGATGCAGGTTGAATGCCCCCCTCCGCTTCGGGGACGATGTGCGCATCCAGGGCGCGCAGGATGTCACGGCAGATCCGGTCAACAATGTCGTGCTGGGGCAGGCCCAGGACGGACGGCGAGGCCAGCTGGCGCTCGGTTAGGCTGGAAAGCGGCGGAATGACGGCGGCCAGGGGCGGCAGTCCGGCAATATCGGGGAGGGTAAGGGGGGCCTGCGCCCGGTTGAGCACCAGGATCTGGCGCGTGAGCCCCAGTGCGGCGGCCATGGTCGCCACCTGCCCCGCCACGGTCAGGCTGCGCCAGCTCGGCTCGGCGGTCACGATCAGCCCATCCACGGCCGCCACGGTACCGCGTCCCAGATGTTCCACCCCGGCTTCGAGGTCCACGAGCAGGCACTGGTCGCGATCGAGCAACAGATGGGCGAGCAGCGACTTGAGCAGGGCGTTGGCCTCGCAGGCGCAGCCGCCGCCCGCGCCGGCGACCGTGCCCATGACGAGCAGGCTGATGTTGCCAAGGCGCACCCGCAGCCTTTCGGGCAGATCGGAAACGTGAGGATTTAAATGGATGAATCCTTTGCCGACGCGCTCGCGGATGAGCGTTTCGTCCTGGATGAGGGGCGCCGGCAACGCGTCTGCTGGAAGGCCCAAGGCCGCGCCCAGGGAAAGCGCGGTATCGGCGTCGACCAGCCAAGGGCTTTGGCCCTGGCGGGCGAGATAATCGCCCAGCCACGCCGTGAGCGTGGTCTTGCCCACCCCACCCTTGCCCGCCACGGCGAATTTCATGGCAGTCTCCAGCGCAATATGTGTTATGTGTAAAGTATTCAGCCATTGCCGGCGGCGGCAACAGGCCAAGCAAAATCCGCCTGTCAGCGCCGGCTGCAGTGCACTCTTCGTCCCAGCTCCTTACCGGTAGTCGGTATGGTCGGCATACCACCTTACTAGAGTTTTGCCCTATAAAAAAAACGTGTCTGTCGGCTAGCCGACAAAACGAAAGAAAAACCGCCCGTCGGTCGGAGAGGCTGCTCGCCTGCGAAATAGCACGGTCGGCTTAACAACAAAGCGGCCCACCTCCGAGGAAGCAGGCCGCCCGTGATCTGGTTGCCGAGGCCCGGCGCTACAGTGACCTGCCGGCATTCTTCGGACCAGTCAATTCTTGAGGGTGGCCCTTGGTTGGAGGCGCTGTCGCGCATACGTGCAAAGGCTCGCATTGACATTTTGCCGAAACTCGATTGCGGCCGCAGCCCGTGTGCGGACGCCCCATATCAATATTGCCGCCTGTCCCTGCCGCTTCCTCCACTTCCTCTCTTCCCGCCGGGTAGAACCGTGACCGTCGCGTTGCGGTTTGGCCGCGAATCGACTATGGCCTTTTTTTCCCATGGAGACCAATCAGGGACTCGCGAGGTACATCATGAAGCGTTCCATCCTTGTCGCCGTTCTCGTGCTCGAAGCCATCCTTCTGGTCACTTCCGCCTTCACGGACGGCGCGGTTTCCATTTGCCTGCTCGCCGTGGCGTTCGTCTGCCTCGCGGCCATGTTGTTGTGGACCAATAGCCGGGTGAACGCAGTCTTTTCCTGCATCGAACAGGTCTTCGCTTCCACTGCTTCCGCCACCTTCGACTGCGAGGTCGAGGAAGATCCGCTCCTCGACACCGACCAGTTGCGCCAGGGCATCGCGACGCACGAAAAAAACATCAAGGAACGCCTCAGCAAGGATGAAGCCATGCTCTCCAACATCATCACGCCCATGGCCATCGTGGGCGACAAAGGGGAGATCAAGTGGCTCAACGAGCAGATGGTGCGCCTGACCGAGAACGACGGCGCGCCAGCGACACACTTCGGCACCAGTTTCGCCCGCTTCTTTTACGGCGACAGCCGCGAAACCATCGCCGACCTCGCCATACGGCAGCGCGCCCGCCAGTCGTCCAAGACCGAGTTCGACACCCACAAGGGCAAGCATAAGTACATCAGCATTTTTTCCACGCCCATCGTCGATTTCGACGACAAGCTCATCGGCGCGTTCGTGTCCGTGGCCGATTTCACGGGCGTGGTGCTCAAGGAACGCACCATCACCGAGCAGAACCAGCGCATCGCCAAGGGCGTGTCCGAAGCCACGGCCGTGTCCGAGAGCCTGGCCGAAGCCGCCGAACAGATGACGCTCCAGATCACCCAATCCACGGACGGCATGGAGGAGCAGCGCTCCCGCACGGCCGAAGTGGCCACGGCCATCGAGGAGATGAACGCCACCATCCTGGAAGTGGCCAGAAACGCCGGCGACGCCGCGGCCACCGCCGGTCAGGCCAACACCATGGCGTCCAAGGGCGCGGAACTCGTGGAGCGCGTCATCGCCGTCATGGAGTCCGTCAACAGCAAGGCGGCCGGGCTCAAATCCGAAATGCAGGATCTCGGCGGCCAGGCGCAGGGCATCGGCCAGATCATGCAGGTCATTTCCGACATCGCCGACCAGACCAACCTGCTGGCGCTCAATGCCGCCATCGAGGCGGCGCGCGCCGGCGAAGCCGGACGCGGCTTCGCGGTCGTGGCCGACGAGGTACGAAAACTCGCCGAAAAGACCATGACCGCCACCAAGGAAGTCAGCAATTACATCCAGGCCATCCAGGAAAGCGCCCGGCGCAACATGAGCGCAACCGACGAGACCTCCAAGGTCATCGAGGACGCCGACGTCCTCGCCCACGACGCCGGCGACGCCTTGCGCCAGATCCTCAATTACGTGGAAAAAACCTCGGATCAGGTGCGCGGCATCGCCACCGCCGCCGAGCAGCAGTCGGCCACATCCGAGGAGATCAACCGCTCCACCGAGCAGATCAACCGCATCGCCGAGGAAACCGCCGGCACCATGTCCATGGCCTCCTCGTCCGTGGCGAGCCTGTCCCATCTGGCCACCGACCTCAAGACGTCCATGACCCGCATGCACCTGGAATAGACACGGGCCTCGACGCACGGACGGCCTGCCGCGCCTTTCCGGCGTTTTCCCGCGCCGCGCCGCCAACATTGCCCGACGCCGCGGCGGCGCTTCGAAAAACGTCCGGCGCAAGGCGTCTTGCGCGGCATCTCCAAAACAGGCACTATGAAAAATATGGCGATTTTTTGCCGCGCGGCCCCGCGCGCAACGCAACCACTCGCAAGGAGTCCCCATGCCCAACGCCACCCACTTCACGCTCTTTAGCGGCGGCGCCCAGGGCGCCGAAGCCGAATTCGGCCGCCAGGCCGAATTGCACGGCGTCCAGGAAGTCAACTTCACCTTCGAGGGCCACCGCATCGAACGTACGCGCGGCATCCGCGTCCTGACCCAGGAGGAACTGGCGAAAAAGGACGTGAGCCTGACCTACGTCTCCAAGCTGCTTTCCCGCAAGTTCAGCAACGGCCCGCAGATCCGCATGGTGTTGCGCACCATCATGCACCAAGTGGACGCGGGACTCGAGGTCTTCGTCGTGGGGACCATCCAGGAGGACGGCACGGTCAAGGGCGGCACGGGCTGGGGCGCGGAATTCGCCAAGATCTGCAACAAGCCGCTGTTCGTCTTCTGCCAGGAAAAACGCGGCTGGTTCACCTGGGACGGCGACGCCTGGGCTTCCGTGGCCGCGCCGACCATCAGCCACACCCACTTCACCGGCACCGGCACCCGCTTCCTGGAAGAAGCCGGCAAGGCCGCCATCGCGGATTTGTTCACCCGCTCGTTCGGTTGATTCGAGGGAATCGCCGCAGCGGGCAGGAGGGGCGAAAGCCCCTCCTGCCCCTCCCGCTGCCGAAGCTTCAATACAGAGGCCAGCGTGTCGCCGGAGCGGCCGGTTTGTCCGCGGCGCAGCCGAGCAGCGGCCCTGCCGCGTCCACGGCCGTGCCGCACTCCTCGAGAAACCGGGCAATGGTCGCCCGCTCCGAACGGCGCAACGCCGGATGCCTCTGCGCCTCGCGAAATCCCAGGCAATACATGTCGCAAAGCGCGTATTCCCGGCCGGGAAGCGCCGGCATCGCAAGCACCGTACCGCCCCGGCGCGAAAGCGCCTCCCGCGCCTGCCCGCCGTAGAGCAGGCCGTCGACCCCGGTGAAGCCGTCGAAGAACAGGAAATCTTCGGCCTTGCCGTAAAAAAGATTCTTCACCGCCACATAGTCCACCCGGTCGCGGAAGACCTCCATGGCTGCCAGCACGTTGCCGGCCGAGGACTGGACGTTGGACACGACCACCGCCACGGTGACGCGGTAGCCCTCGCGGTCGTATTCGTCGAGGACGGAACCGACGCCGCCCCGACCCAGCACGCGGGTCAGGTCGTCGAGACAGCCGGCCGGAAAATCGAACAACAGGGTCTGCGCCCCGAGGTCCAGAGCGTCCACCACGAGCCCCCGCTCCTCGCGGCGGCGCAGGTCGAACACGCCCACCCCGGTCAAGGGATCCTGGGGCGCGACGAGCTGCCCCTGGCCGTCCCGCATACCATAGTACTGAAGCAGCTGACCGACCTGCCCGTCGGCGTCGAAAGCCGCTACGGCCATGCCCCGGCCGAACCGCAGATGGTCGAGCAGAGCCCGGGAAAAGGTGGTCTTGCCCGAGCCGCCCTTCTGGCTCATCACGAATATCGCGCGTTTCAATAGCGTCTCCTTGTCTGCGATCAACGGCCGTCGAACGCATCGAGGGCCGCAAACAGGCGCGCCGCGTCCGAAGCGTCGGCGTAGCAGTGCGGAGCGAGGCGAATGCGCCCGTCGCGCAGCGACACGGCTACATTGTGCTGCATGAGATACTTGAAAAGCTCCGGCGCATTGCCGTGGGCAAAGGCCAGGATGCCCGAGCGCCCGGGCCCGGAAAGGGGCGAGACCACGGCGAGGCCGCGCTCGTCGAGCCCTGCGGCCAGCAGGTCCACGGCGGCGAAAATCCGCTCCCGCACCGTCTCCATGCCGAGCTCGTCGAAAAGGGTCAGCGACCCGCCGTATGCGCAGATGCCGGCGATGTCCTGGGTGCCGGGCTCGAAACGCCCCGCGCCGTCCTGCAGGTCGAACTCCCCGCGCAACGCCTCGGCGTCGCGCATGGAGCGCCAGCCGGCAAGCACCGTGTCCAGGCGGGAGGCGGCCGCCGGCGCGACATAGAAGATGCCGAGCCCCATGGGGCCAAGCTGCCATTTGTGGCAGCCGGCGGCCAGGAAATCCACGCCGAGCGCCGTCACGTCCATGGGCAGCGCGCCCAGGCTCTGGATGGCGTCGAGGCAGAAAAGCGCCCCGGCCTCGCGGCACAACCCGGCAAGCGCGGCCACAGGTGCGGCCACGCCCGTGGCCCAGTCCACGGTCGAGGCCACGACCAGGCGACAGCCCGGGATGACGCGCCGCGCCGCGTCCAGGTCCACCCGGCCGTCGTGCTTGGGAATCTCCACGACACGCACACCGCGTGCGGCAAGATTGTCGAAGGGGAAGCGCAGGGTGGGAAAATCCGGCCAGGTCACGGCCACCGTGTCGCCGGGGGCGAAGTCCAGGCCCGCGGCAACGATCCCCAGGCCGTGGGAGGTGTTGCCCGTAAAGGCCACGTGCTGCGGCTCGGTCCCGAGCAGCTTCGCGGCCAGGCCCCGTGCGGCGGCCACGGCGTCGAGCCAGCGGAAATAGTCGGCCGAAGCCCGCTGGCAACGATCCTCGAAAACCGCCTGCCCGGCAAGGCAGGCCCGCACGGGCATGGGCGAGACGGCGGCGTGGTTGAAAAAGGCCGTTTCGGCCACGACCGGGAACTGCGCGCGCAAGGCGGCTGTGTCCATACGTCCTCCTGCAGCCCGACACGCGGGCCGCGCCGGCCAAACTACGGAGGAAACCGGCCAAGGACAAGCCGCCCGTGCCGGGGGCAGGCATGAAAAAAGCCGGGAAGCCCGATGCGGGCTTCCCGGCTCGAAGAATGTGGCTTGTTCGAGGCTAGAACCGCTCGAAGTCGTCGTCCTTGTCGTCGAGGTCGATGCCGACGCCGCCGGATGCGGCCTTGGGCGCGGTCGGGCGCGACGGGCGCGACGCAGCGCGACGGGCCGTCGCGGAGGGCAGGGCCTTGACGGTGCGGACGTGGCTGCGTCCAAGGCCGTCCACCCGGAAGAAAGCCATGGTGCTCTGCAGCTGCTCGGCCTGGCTCGACAGTTCCTCGGAGGTGGAGGCCATTTCCTCGGAAGCCGAGGCGTTTTGCTGCACCACCTGGTCGAGTTGCTGGATGGCCTTATTGATCTGATCGGCCCCGGAGTTCTGTTCCTGGCTCGCGGCGGCGATCTCCTGGACGAGGTCGGCCGTGCGCTGGATGTCGGGCACCATCTTGGTCAGCATGGACCCGGCCCGTTCGGCAACCTGCACGCTCGAGGAGGACAGCTCGGAGATCTCGGACGCGGCCGAACCGCTGCGCTCGGCGAGCTTGCGCACCTCGGCGGCCACCACGGCGAAGCCCTTGCCGTGCTCGCCGGCCCGGGCCGCCTCGATGGCGGCGTTAAGGGCCAGCAGGTTGGTCTGCCGGGCGATCTCCTCGATGATGGAAATCTTCTCGGCGATGTTCTTCATGGCCGCCACGGCCGAAACCACGGCCTCGCCGCCCTCGCGGGCGTCCTGGGCGGCCTTGACCGCGATGGACTGCGTCTGCTGGGCGTTTTCCGCGTTCTGCTTGATGTTGGAGCTCATCTGCTCCATGGACGAGGAAATCTCCTCGACGCTGGCCGCCTGCTCCGTGGCGCCCTGGGACATGCTCTGGGCCGAGGCCGAAAGCTCCTCGGAGCCCGAGGCCACGTTTTCCGAGGCCGACTGGACCTCGGCCACCACCTCGCGCAGCTTGCCCACCATTTCGTTGAGCGAGGAGGCGAGCACGCCGATCTCGTCCTTCTGGTCGATGTCGAGCATGCGGGTGAAATCGCCCTCGGCCATGGCCTTGGCAAATCCCACGCCCTTGATGACCGGGCCGGTGATGGCCTTGGTGAGCACCACGGCGACGATGATGCCGAGCAGGATGGCGACGATGAGGCCGCCGATCATGACCGAGGACGCGCTCGCCAGGCTGACGACGGCGTCATTGGCGATCTTTTGCGTCGCGTCCAGGGCGGCCTTGGCCGTTTCCTCGGCTGCGTCCTGCACCGCGCCCGCAGCGTCCAGCCGCTTGGCGGTAAGCTCTTGCAACGCCTTGTAGTTATCCAGGAAATCGAGCAGGGCCTGGCGGTATTTCTGCGTGGCGTCCTTGATGCCGGTCAGTTGGCGCAGGTTGGCGTCGTTGCGGGTCTTGGCCCGCAGGGTTTCCAAGGCGTGATCCAGCTCGGCGAAGCCCTTGACGGCGTCTTCGATAATGCGCGGATCGCGGTAGAGCTGGCCCCGGTAGTTGCCGATGCGGATGACTGTGCCGGCGTCGAGGATGCCGGTGATGGCGTCGACCTTCTCGGCGCGGTCCTTGAGGGCCTCCGGAGCGAGCCCCTTGCCGATCTCTTCGATGAGGGCCTTGCTTTGACTGCTCTGATAGCCCTCGCAGTTTTTCACGAATTCCGTCGCGGCCTGGTCCAGGGTGCGGCGCACGCCCGCGATGGCCTCCATCCTGGAGGCCGTGTCGTTGATGAGCTTCTCGTATTCCGTGGCCTTGGCCTGGGCCTTGCCCACGTCCTCGCGCAGCTTGACCAGGGCCGGGTATTTGTCCGAATGGGCCTTGGCCTCGGCCAGGGCCCGCTTGAGCTCGCCCAAGTTGCGCAGGCCGGCGTCGAGCTCTTTTTTGTTCTCGCTGTAGCCGTAGCCGCGCATTTCGACCATCGTCAGCAGGGAGGCGCGTTCCACGGCGTTGCCGACGTTCACTTCCGGAACGTATTCCTTGGCCAGGCGCGTGGATTCGCCTTCCACGGACCGCATGTTGACCACGGCCAGACCGCCAAGAACGCAGGCAATGAGAATCAACAACCCGAAACCGACGCTGATCTTGATGCCGAGCTTGAGATTTTTCACGGCCCGCTCCCCCTCTGTCCTTGCTGTTCCCGATGAATGGCTCGGGGGGCGGCTGGTCCCCGGGCCAAATCGCACGTATCGCCGCAGTGATGACAATTGGCCTATTTCGCCCTCTCTTGCAATGCAAAAAGCCGATATTCCCGGGATGGATGGACCACAGCCCTTTTTTTCCCTACAGATGCGGCGAAAAGGAACCCCATGCGTCTGCTTCAAGACTGTTGCCTGGCCGCGCGCCTGGCCCGGCGGGAATTGCGCGCCGGACTGCGCGGATTCGGCGTTTTTCTGGCCTGTCTGACCCTTGGCGTCGGCGCCGTGGCCGGCGTCGGCAGCCTGGCCGCCTCGCACGGCGCGGCCCTGGCCCGGGATGCGGCCGCGCTTTTGGGCGGCGACCTGGAAGCGACCCTGGTCCAGCGGCCGGCAAGCCCCGAGGAACTGGCGGCCCTGACCGCTCTCGGCCGCGTCTCCCACCTCGTCTCCATGCAGACCATGGCCCGCAACGCCTCGGGACCGGGCAAGCGCGCCCTGGCCACCTTGAGGGCCGTGGACGACGCCTATCCCCTTTACGGCAGCGTCGGCCTCGATCCGCCCCTGCCCCTGGCGGATGTCCTGGCCGTGCGCGACGGGCTGCCCGGCGCGGCCGCCGCGCCGGAACTGCTCGTACGCCTCGGCGCCGGCGTCGGCGACGTCATCAAGGTGGCCGACGCCTCCTACGTCATACGCGCGAAGCTCGGCCGCGAACCCGACGCCGCGACCGGGCTGTCCACGCTCGGGCCGCACCTGCTCGTGCATGACGCCACTCTGGAAAAGGCGGGCCTTGCCGGCCCGGGCAGCCTCACGCGCCACTTCTACCGGATCAAGCTGCCCCCCGGCGCCGACGCCAAGGCGGACGCCGCGCGGCTCAAGCGGGACTTCCCCGAGGCCGGCTGGCGCATCCGCGACGCGTCGGCCGCCCAACCGGGGCTTGCCCGCTTCATGGACCGGCTGACGGCCGCGACCGGGCTGGTCGCCCTGGCCGCGCTGCTGCTCGGCGGCATCGGCGTGTCCCAGGCCGCGGCGGGCTACCTCGCCGGGCGCACGGACGCCATCGCCGTGCTCAAATGCGTGGGCGCGTCCCGGCGCGTGGCCTGGCTCACGTACTTCCTGGTCATCGCCGCCCTGGCGGGCTGCGGCATCCTGGCCGGGCTGGCGCTCGGCGCGGCCGTGCCGCCGCTGGCCGGGCCGCTGCTTTCCCGGTTCCTGCCCACGGCCCTGCCGCCGGGCCCCTTCCCCACCGCACTCGGCCTGGCCGGGCTTTGCGGCGCGCTGACCACCCTGGCCTTTTCCCTGCCGCATCTGGCCATGGCCGCGGGCGTGCCGCCACTGCTGCTTTTCCGCGGCTATGCCGTGCCGACGCTGCCCCGGCCGTCCCTGGCCGCCCGGCTGCCGGGGTACGCCTGCATGGCCGCCCTGGCGGCCCTGGCCGTGGCCGCCTCGCCGAGCCGTCGCCTCGGACTGTGGTTCGTCGTGGCGGTCCTTGGCGCGGCCCTTGTCTTTCGCCTGTTCGCCGTGCTTGCCGTGCTGCTGGCCCGGCTTCCCGGCCGCCGCCACGGCCCCGTGGGCCTGGCCCTTCGCGCCCTGTCGCGCCCAGACAACCAGGTGGGGCCGGTACTCGCCGCGCTCGGGCTCGGCCTGACCACGCTTTGCGCCATGACCCTGGTCGAAGCCAATTTCCGCCAGGCCGCCACCGAAGACATTCCCCGCGCCGCGCCGGCCTTTTTCTTCGTGGACATCCAGCCCGGCCAGACCGCCGACTTTCTGGCCGTGACACGGGCCATCGCGGGCGTCACGCGGGTGGAAACCTCACCCATGATCCGGGGGCGCATCACCCGGGTCAAGGACGTGCCGGCCGAAGCGGTGGACGTCGACGAGGACGTGCGCTGGGCCGTGCAGGGCGACCGGGGCCTGAGCTACGCCGCGCACCTGCCCCAGGGCAGCAGGCTCGTCGCCGGCGCGTGGTGGCCGGAAAACTATGCCGGGCCGCCGCGGGTCTCGGTGGAGGAAGGCGTGGCCAAGGGCCTGGGGCTCGGCGTCGGCGACACGGTGACGGTCAACGTGCTCGGCCGGGAGATCACGGCCGAAGTGGCCAGCCTGCGCCGCGTCAATTGGCTGAGCCTCGGCATCAACTACGTGTTCGTCTTTTCCCCTGGCAGCCTTGACGGGCTGCCCATGACCCACCTGGCCACGGCCTACGTGGACGGCGCCGCCCCGGGCAATCCCGGCGAGGCGGTCTTCGCCGCGGTCACGGACCGCTTTCCCAACATCACGGCCATCGGCGTCGGCGACGCCCTGGCCGATGTGATGGCCATCGCCGAAAAGGTGGCCCGGGCCGTGACCGTGGCCGCCGGAGCCACGCTGGCCGTGGGCATGCTGGTGCTCGTGCAGACCATGGCCGCGGGCATGCGGCGGCGGCGCTACGAGGCGGTTTTGTGCAAGGTGTGCGGCGCAAGCCGGCGGCAGGTGCTTGTCATGCTGCTTGCGGAAAACGCCTTTCTCGGCGTGCTGGCGGGGTTTACGGCGTTGGGGCTGGGAGCGGTCCTGGCCTTTGCGTTCGTGACGGCGTTTCTGGAACTGCCGTTTCGCTTTTTCCCGGGGCCGGCCCTGGCCACGGTCGGACTGGCCGCCGCGCTGACGCTGGCGTTGGGGCTTGCCGGCGTGGCCCGCGCCCTTGCGGAAAAGGCCCTGCCGCTCCTGCGCAACGAATGACGCGCCGCGTTCAGTCGTCCGCGCCTGTGGGGCGCTCGGGCAGGGTCAGCCTGTAGCGGGCTTCCAGGCGATCGTAGACGGCGAGCTGGCGGGGTGAGAGCATCGGCCGGATCTTCGCGTCGCCTTGACGCAAAATTCCTTCGATTTCCGGCCGGCTGTGGGCGAGCACCCGACGGATTTCGCCATAGACTTCGTGTTTCGCTTCGAGAAAACGCTGCCGCTGCCCGAGATCGAGATCGAGCAGGCGCATCTCCTCCGCCTCCAGGCGCGAACGCGCCACATCGACGTCGGCCGCGTCCCTGTCGCGCATGACGCGGGTCGCCCACAGGGAGGCCCCGCCCCAGCCGAGCCCGATGCCCGAGGCAAACAAACACGCCGCAACCATCCTGCCAACGAGCCGGCTTTCACCTTCACGCATAATCCTTCTCCAGAAAAGCCCTGAGCTTGCGCCGGGCGCGAAAGGCCCGCACTTTGACGTTGACCCGAGACAGGCCGGTGATGGCCGCGACCTCTTCCACGCTTTTGCCTTCGAGCCCGAGAAGGACCACGAGCGTGCGATCCTTTTGCCCGAGCACCGTGGTCATGGCCGATTCCAGCCGGCGTCTGGCCTCACGCGCTTCCAGGCGCTCCATGTCGCGCTCGTCGGCAAGGCCTTCCTCCAGGCCGTCCACGAGCCCGGCCTCGGCCTTGCGCCGCCGCAGCCAGTCGATGCAGGTGTTGGCCGCGATGCGGTGCAGCCAGCCGCGAAAGACCGCGCCGTTGCGCAGCGCGCCGAGGTTGAGGTAGGCCTTGACGAAGACCTCCTGGGCGAGGTCCTCCATGCCGTCGGGATCGTCGCAAAAGCGCGAGACCAAATGGAGCACCGCGGCCTTGTGCCGCGAAACCAGCGCGGCGAATGCGCGCTGATCGCCCTCCGCCGCCTCCCGGGCCAGGGAGGCGTCGTCGATGCCGTCCAGATGCGTCCCGCTTTCCGTCACGTCCTCTTCCCGCCGCACATGCCGTGTCGTACGGCCGCACGCGCGCCGCGCCGGGTGTTCCGGCCGCACGCATCCGTCCGCCGGGAATTGAGGCGCGCGGGGGACCGGCCCGGTTACACCCTCCGCTCGACAAAGCGCCTCCCGGACGCTATTTCCCGGTCGCGGCGGCGCGACGCGCCCGCCAGCCCACGCCGGAGAGCGCCATGCCCCCTGCCGACGACCGCAACATCTACCTCATCGGACCCCGGGCCTCGGGCAAGACCACGCTCGGCAAGATGCTCGCCGCACGCCTCGGCCGGCCGTTTGTCGACCTGGACGCCGTTTTCGTGGAAAAACACGGGGAGACCATCGCCGATCTCGTCGGCCGCGAAGGCTGGGACGCCTTCCGCCTGGCCGAGGCGGACATCGTGGCCGAAACGGGCAAACGCACGGGGCAGGTGGTGGCCACGGGCGGCGGCGCGGTGCTCATGCCCCAAAACCGGGAAGTGCTCGCGCGCGGGCTGGTCTTCTATCTCCAGGCCGACCCCGAGCGGCTGGCCTCGCGGCTGCTGGCCGACTGCAACGAGGCGCAGCGGCCCAAGCTCACGGAACTGGGGCTGCGCGAGGAAATCGCCGCCACGCTCGCCGAGCGCGAACCGCTCTACCTCGCCTGCGCCCACGCCAGCCTG
The DNA here is from genome assembly GCA_023399375.1 of Pseudomonadota bacterium. GTDB lineage: Bacteria > Desulfobacterota > Desulfovibrionia > Desulfovibrionales > Desulfovibrionaceae > Solidesulfovibrio. The sequence goes on from JAEWPX010000163.1 coordinate 35,349, forward strand.
CCCGAGCGCGCCCCGGAAGAGCTGCTGGAATTCGCCCTGCGCGCCCTGGCCGCCTGGTGCAAGGAATAAAAAAAGAAAAGGCGGCCTCTGCGCCGCCTGTCCCTGTCGGACAAGTCTTTTGGCAGGCCCTTGCCGCTCCCCCCGCCGCTGCCTCGAAACGGCCGCTCAGGCTATCGGGCAAAAAATCGCGGGATCTTCCGTAAAAGGCGTCACGCTGTGCTGGCCCGTGGATTCGATGACCGCGCGCCAGTAGTCCGAGGCGATGTTGAGCTTTTTGCGCCGAAGCGTCACGAGGTCGAGCGGCAGGTGCACGTAGCGCGAGCCGAGTTTCGACACCACCATGCCCGTCTTGCCGGCCATGGCCGCATGCACGGCGTTCTGTCCCAGAAAGCCGCAATAGACCCGGTCGTTGGCGTTGGCCGGCACCGAGCGCACGATGTAGCTCGGGTCGATGAACTTGAGCGTCATGGGCATCTTTCGCGCGCGGAAATAGGCCTCGATCTCGCCGGTCAGATAGTCGGCGATATCCCCGAGCACGGGATTGCCCGAGGCGTCGCGCAGGCCCGTGTCCGCAAGCAGGTTCTGCCCCGCGCCCTCCGCGGCCACGATCACGGCATGGCCGCGGTCGCGCAGGCGCTGTTCGAGGGAAGGCAGAAGCCCGCGCTCGCCGGTCATGGCGAAAGGGTACTCCGGCACGAGCACGTAGTTGACTTCCTTGAGCGCCAACGTGGCCTGGGCGGCGATGAACCCGGATTCGCGGCCCATGACCTTGACGAGCCCCACGCCGTTGAGCACGCCGATGGCCTCGGTGTGGGCGCAGCGGATGGCCTCGGTGGCCTTTTCCACGGCCGTGTCGAAGCCGAAGGATTGGGGCACGAGGTTGATGTCGTTGTCGATGGTCTTGGGCACGCCGATGATGCTGATCTTGGAGCCGCGCCGCGCGATCTCCTCCTGGATGCGCCGGGCCGCCTTCATGGTGCCGTCGCCGCCGATGACGAAGAGCATGGCGATATTGAGGCGCTCCAGGGCGTCGGCGATGTCCTCGGGCTTTTGCGGGCCGCGGCTGGAGCCGAGCACGGTGCCGCCGAACTGGTGGATGTCCGAGACGGCCTCCGGGGTCAGCTCCACCGGCGCGTGGCCGTAGGACTCGATGAAGCCCTGCAGGCCGAAGCGGATGCCGAGCACGCCGGCCACGTGGTAGTTGTGGTGGGCCTCCATGACGATGGCCCGGATGACGTCGTTTAAGCCCGGACACAGGCCGCCGCAGGTGACGATGGCCGCCTTGACCTTGGAGGAATCGTAATAGATGCGGCTGCGGGGCCCGGCCGCCTCGAACGTGGCGAGACACGGCCCCGACCCCTCGCCGAATTCCCCGGCGTCGAGCTCCAGGCGCGCCTTGGCCTCGTCGTCGAAGCGGCAGTACGGCAGCGGCGAAGGGATCTTGGCCGGCCCAAGCACCGGTATGGTCGTGTCCACGGCAGGGGTTTCGCAGGCGGCTTCCATATGGGGCGTCTCCTTGGCTGGCAAGCGTTAGCAGCTTCCCCGGCCCCGGGCAACTCGCTCCGGCGACGCATGCGTCAAAACGCCGCGACGGCCCGAAACGCCGGGCCGCCGCGGAAGCGTCGCCTCAGAAACGTTCGAATGCGGCGTCCCGGGCGCTCGCCTCGGGCATCTTCCGCCCCGGCGCGCCGCTGCCGTTGCCGCCGGGCAGGCCGGGACGGGACGCAGTATTGCGGAACGGGGCGGACCTGGAGGACGTCGCGGCGTTGCGCGAAGACGCCTCCTCGATCCGGACGCCAGGCATCCGGAAAAAGCTCACGCTGGCCTGCAACTGTTCCGCCTGGGCCGAGAGTTCCTCGGCGGTCGAGGCCAGTTCCTCGGAGGCCGAGGCGTTTTGCTGGATGACGAGATCGAGCTGCTGCAGGGCGCTGTTGACCTGGTTCGCGCCCTGGCTCTGCTCCTGGCTCGAGGCGCTGATTTCCTGGATGAGGTCGGCGGTGCGCTGGATGTCGGGCACGAGCTTGGCCAGAAGCTCCCCGGCGCGCTGGGCCACCTGCGTGCTGTTGCGCGAGATGCCGGTGATCTCCGCGGCTGCGGACTGGCTGCGCTCGGCGAGCTTGCGCACCTCCGACGCAACCACGGCGAAGCCCCGACCGTGCTCGCCGGCCCGCGCCGCCTCCACGGCGGCGTTTAAAGCCAGCAGATCGGTCTGGCGGGCGATCTCCTCGACAATGGAAATCTTGCCGGCGATCTCCTGCATTGCGGCCACGGTCTGGCTGACGGCCGTGCCGGATTCGCGGGCGTCGGCCGCGGCCTTGACCGCCATGGCCTCGGTCTGGCGGGCGTTGTCCGCGTTCTGGTTGATGCTCGACACCATCTCCTCCATGGCCGAGGAGGACTCCTCCACGGCCGAGGCTTGCGCCGACGCGCCCTGGGAGAGCGATTCCGAGGAGGCGCTCATCTCCTCGCTGCCCGAGGCCACGGTCTCGGCACCGGACTGGACCTCGCCCACCACTTCGCGCAGCTTGTCCACCATGGCCGTCATGGACAGGAGCAGCGCGTCCTTGTCCGAACGCGGCGCGATGCTGACCGTCAAGTCGCCCTGGGCCAGCCTTGCGGCCGCGTCCGCGGCCATGCGCTCGGCCGCGATCATCTGTCCCATGGCGGCGAGCAGCTTGCCGATTTCGTCGCTGCGGTCCACGACCACGTCGTGCGAGACGTCGCCCGCGGCCACGGCCTCGGCCACGCCGATGGCCGAGGCCACGCCGCCCCGTATGCCCCGGGTGATGCCCACGGCGCAGAAAAGGCCCACCAAAAGGGCCGCGGCCGAGACGCACAGGGAAATCAGGTTGACGGAACGCGCCGCCTGTTCCCGGGCGGCGGTCAGGGAAGCGATGATCTCGTCGGTCAGCTCGTTGACGCGCCGGCCGCTGTCGCCCATGGCTGAGGTCGCCGCGACCAGGACGTCGCAGGCGCGCACGAACGCGTCCACGGTCTGGCGGTAGACGCCGGCCTTTTCCGCGACTTCGTCGAGCAGAGCCAGGTTTTCCTGCCGGGTCAGGGCCCCGCGCAGGGCGTTCTGGCGCTTCTGGAAATTCTCGAGACCCGCCAGGGCCTTTTCCACGCCATCCTTCTGCCCGGTCCAGGCAAACATGGTCATCTGCTGGCGCACGGCCAGGAAGACTTCCACGAGCGCACCGGCGGCGAAGCCGTTTTTGGCCGTGCGCTCGGCCAGGGCCGCGTCCTTGCCGCCGAGAGCCGTTTCAAAGGCGGTTTCGGCTTCGGCGCGCAGCCGCGTCAGCCGCTGCTGCACCGCTTCGCCGTTTGCGGCAAAGGTCTTGACCGCGCTTTGCCGGGCAACGACGGCCTGATGGAATTCCTCGACCGTCTTTGCATAGGCGTCGAGTGCGGACAAGAGCTTGTCGAGCAAACCCAGTTGCCCGGGATCGCGCAACAATTCCCGCAACGCCTTGCCTTTCCCGGCAAGCTCCTTGAGCCGGCCGCGTACGGCGTCCAGGTCCTTCCGGTCGTTGCCCTGGGCGTAGCGGTTCATGTCGAGCCTGGCAGCGGCCAGGCCATCGGCCAAATCCTGGGCTTTGTCCTCGAGTTCCGTCCGGGCCATGATGCCGCCAAGGCCGGTCCAGTAGACGCCGGAGACAACCAAGGTGAACAGGATGCACAGCCCGAAACCGGCCCCGAGCTTGAAAGCGATGCCTCGATTACTGAACATGGCGCACTCCGTTGGTTCTTCGGCGGAAAGCCGCCCCACGTCGCTTTGCGACCGCGCATCCCCGGCTGAAGACGGCGTGCCCCTCGCCCTCTCTTCGCGAAGAAGGGCGTTCGCCGTTTCGCCGCACACGAAAGACGCATTGTCCACGCCGCCTAGGCTCGGATACCGCCCGGCGACAACGTTTACAACACAATCACTTTGACATTTATCCAATTCAAGAAATGACCAAAAAAATAGCGGACGCCGCGAAACCGAGGATTTTCCATAGGATTCCCCGGCTCCGGCGGCGATCGCAGGCATGGCCTCGCTGCCATGAACATGCGGAAAGAAAAGCGGATCGGAGTCCGAACGGCCTCACGGCCGCGGCGCCCCCTCCCCCGCGGAGGCGGGGCAGGGCCGGACGGCGGCGCTTCGCGGGAGCAGACGCGCCCGGCGGCTAATCCCAACGCACGGCGGCCTCGGACGATTCGCCCCGGCCCGAGATGACCACCTTGCCCCCATGCGTGAGCGTCACGCGCTGCCCCGGGGTGAGCACGCGGTCCCGGCCGTCGCCCGTGGCCGTCACCCAGACCGCGCCGCGCCGGCATTCCACCCGGCAATAGCGCGTGCCGGAAAGGCTCAGGTATTTCCCCTGGGCCAGACGCACGGTCAGGCTCTTGCCCGGGGACAGAAGCCGCTGCCCGGCTTCGGCCACGATGCGCGCGAACCGGCTGTCGCGCCAGCCGGCCAGCCAGGCGTCCAGCAATCCGGGTTTTGCCGCCGCAAACGCCCTGTCTTCCTTGATGCGATCCGTGAACATGGCATCCTCCTCGGGTTCGGCCCCGGGTCCGTCCCGCGGCGCGCTTCCCTTGGACCAGATTCCCTGTTACCATGACAGACACAGTTCGCAAAAAAAATGAGCATAACAGATTGTCCGGAGGCCCGGCCATGCCCCTGCCCGAAACCGACCAGGGCGTTTTCCGCTACGTGAGCGTGGAAAAACACGTCCTGTCCCTGATCGAGTCCGGAAGCCTGCGCCCGGGCGAGCGCATCCCGTCGCTGCGGGCCCTTGGCGCGCGCCTTGGCGTCAGCGTGTCCACGGTCAACCAGGCCTACATGGAACTCGAGCGACGGGGCGTGGTGGAAGCCAGGCCCAAGTCGGGCTTTTTCGTGCGCGAGAGCCCGGGCGCGCGCACGCCCGCGCCGCGCCCGCAGGGCCAGCCGGCCAAGCCGCCCACGACCGTCAACCGGGGCGCGCTCATTCGCGAAGTCCTCGACGGCATGGGCCGGCGCGACATCGTGCCGCTCGGCGTGGCGCTCACCGACGAGGCCTTCCTACCGACCAAGCAGCTGTCGCGCCTCCTGGCCAAGGCCGCCGCCGGAAGCGCCCGGGAGGTCGTGGGCTACGAAAGCGTGCGCGGCAACCTGGCCCTGCGCCGCCAGATCGCCTGGCGACTGGGCGAGGCCGGCATCGAGGCCGGCCCCGAGGACGTGATGGTCACGGCAGGAGCCATGGAAGCGCTCTATATCGCGCTGCGCAGCGTCACGCGGCCCGGCGACAACGTGGCCATCGCCGCGCCGTCGTACTACTGTTTCCTGCAACTGCTCGAAAACTTCGGCCTGCGCGCCGTGGAACTGCCCTCCCACCCCGGCGACGGCGTGCGCCCGGAGGACCTCGCCGCGGCGCTCGACCGCTTCAGCATCGCCGCGGTCATCCTCACCCCCAACTTCAACAACCCCGACGGCGCACGCATCCCCGACGCGGCCAAGGCGGAAATGGCGGCCATGCTCGCCGCGCGCGACGTCCCGCTGATCGAGGACGACGTCTACGGCGACCTCCATTTCGAGGGCGGCCGCCCGCGCTGCATCGCCTCCTACGACACGGGCGGCCATGTCCTGCACTGCTCCTCGTTCTCCAAGACCCTGGCCCCGGGATTCCGCGTGGGCTACCTGCTTCCCGGGCGCTACGCGGCCAAGGCCTTCGAGATCAAGGCCACGACCAACGTCTGCTGCGCCACGCCAACGCAGATGGCCGTGGCCGAATACCTCGCCCAAGGCAGCTTCGAGCGCCACATTCGCAAGGTGCGCGCCGTGCTCGAGCGGCAATGCCGGATGATGGAGCAGCGCATCCTCGCGCACTTTCCCGCGGGCACGCGCGTCAGCCACCCGAGCGGCGGCACGGTGCTCTGGACGCAGTTGCCGCCTCCCGCGGATTCCATTCGCCTGTTCTACGAGGCCAAGGCCAAAGGCATCGGCCTCGCGCCGGGCAACATCTTTTCCAGTTGCGACCAGTTCGACGGTTTCGTGCGCATCAGCTTCGGCAACGCCTGGACCCGGGCCGTGGACGACGCCGTGGCCGAAGTCGGCCGTCTGGCCGCGGCGCAGTACGCGCAGGGCGAGACAGGCTCCGCGGATTGACCGCCCGGGCCTTGCCTTGGCCAGATGATTGCCATAGGTTCCTTTCTGCCCGTCATCCGCCGTACGCGACGCGCCGGAGACAGCCGCACGGCCGGCCTCCGGGCGGCCGCCGGCGGAAAAACGTCCAGCTACGGCCCCGGCGGAGGGAGACGCCCATGCAACGGCTTTCGCTTACGGCCACGGATCAGGAACTGACCATCGCCCTTTCCGGCGAAATCGTCATGGACATGGTGCTCGAACGCAAAAGCGAAGTCACCCGGCTCGTGGAGGAATACGTCGGCCCGGCCGTCAGCCTCGACCTGACGGGCGTCACGTTCATGGACAGTTCGGGCGTGGGGCTCCTGATCGGCCTGCGCCGGCTGTGCCAGGAACGGGACAAGCTGTTTTGCGTGCGCAATCCCGCCCCGCCCATCCGCAAACTCTTCGAGACGCTGCGCCTGACGGACTACCTTTCCCTGGCACGTCCCGACGCCGCGCCGCCGGCCTCCTGAGCCGCGCCATGCGCATCGCCGTCATCGACGATTCCGACAGCTTTCGCACGTACCTGGAAGGCCTGCTGCGCGCCGCTGGCTATGCCGACGTCGCGGCCTTCGCCTCGGCCGAGGCGTTTCTCGACGCCCTGGGCAGGCCCGGCGCGCGCCTGCCCGACCTCGCGCTCATGGACTGCATCATGCCCGGCCTCGGCGGCCTGGACGGTACGCGCCGGCTCAAGGCCGACCCCCGTTTGGCGGACATTCCGGTCATCATGATCACCGTCAGCGACGACGAGGAAAACCTCTCCGAGGCCTTCGCCGCCGGCGCCATGGACTATATCCAAAAGCCCCCCAGGCGCGCGGAGTTCATGGCCCGCGTCGCCTCGGCCCTGCGCCTCAAGCAGGCCATCGACGCCAGGAAAGCCCGCGAGCGGGAGATCCGGGAGGAGAAGGACCGCATCGCCGCCATCCTGGAATATTCCCACGACGGCATCGCCGTGGTGAACCCGGACGGCCGTTTCGGCTTCGTCTCGCCCGGCATGGAGCGCGTCTTCGGCCTGCCGCTTTCCGCCTACACCACCGTGGACCGATGGCTGGACACGACCTTTCCCGAAGCGGCCGACCGCGCGGACATCGCCGACATCGTGGCCTCGCGTCCGGCTCCGGGCCACGTCTGGCGGCGGCTCTACCCCTTCGCCGACAGAAACGGCCTGCGCCGCGTCTGCCAGATCCATTTTTCCTGCATGCCCGGAGGGGAACTCATCTGCAACATCGAGGACGTCACCCTTTTTACCAAACAGAAGGAAGACCTGCTCCGGAAGCAGGGCCGACATATGAAAGACCTGGAGGCGGCGGCCGAAATCCAGCGCAGCCTCCTGCCCAAGCGCCTGTCCATGTCCGAACGGCTGCGCTTCGCCTGGGAATTCATGCCCTGCGAATCCATCGGCGGCGACATCTTCAACGTCTTTCCGCTCGGGCCGCACCACGTGGGGCTCTATATGCTCGACGTGTCCGGCCACGGCGTGGCCTCGTCCCTGGTCGCGCTTTCGGTCTACAACTTCATGCACTACCAGCGCGCGACGCTGATCGACCGCTCGGCCGGGTCCATCGATGTGGTCCCGCCCCACACCGTCCTCGCCCGCCTGGACGAGGAATTTCCCTTTGAGAAGTTCTCGAAATTCTTCACGATGTTCTACATGACCCTGGATACGCGCACGGGCAAGGCACACTATTGCAACGCCGGCCACCCGCCGCCGCTGCACCTGGCCGCGGGCGGGACCGTCACCCCCCTGCCCTGCCGCGGCACCATCATCGGCCTGTCGGGATTCCAGCCGTTTTGCGCCGGCATGCTGGTCATGGAGCCTGGGGACAAGCTCCTCGTCACGAGCGACGGTCTGGCCGACACGCAGGCCACGGACGGCGGGTTTTTCGGCGAGGAGCGCATCCTCGAGACCATCGGCCGGCTGGCGCGCAGTCCCGTGGCCGACATCCTGGCAGGGTTGCGCCAGGACGCCGCGGCCTTTCTCGGCGACGCCCACCCGCGCGACGACGTGAGCCTGCTCGGCCTGGAATTCCTGCCCGCGCGGGACACTGCCGCCTAGGCGGCCTTACGTCCTTTTTCCCGAACCCTTGCCGCCCGGAAGAGACATGCCCTTTACCGTCTATCATGCCGCCCCAGGCCTTGTGGCCGAACTCGCCGCCGAACTCGGCGACGCCGTCACCGCCGTGCGCGACCCGCTGGTCATCGCCGACGGACCGCCGCGCCAGGCCGCCTTCGCGGCCAACGTCTGGACCGCGCCGGAGTTCATCCAGGCGACATCCATCGGCCAGGCCGCCAAGGCGCTCACCACCATCCAGCGCAACTGGTCCCTCGTGCCCACGGGCCATTTCCGCCGGGCGGCGCTCGTCGCGGAAAAGCTGCCCAGGGTGTCGGCCAAGCCGCTGCCCTTCGGCCAGCCCCTGCCCACGTCGCCGCTTGGGGCATTCACGCTCTGGGACGAGAACCTGCTGCTCGCCTCGCCGACGACGTCCGAACCCGTGCCGGACGGCAGCTACCGTTTCGCGGAAGACAAGGAAGGCCCGCCGAGCCGGGCCTACCTTAAACTGTGGGAGCTCTTCACGCGCCTGGGACAGGCCCCCCGGCCCGGGGAACTGTGCCTGGACATGGGCGGCAGCCCCGGCGGCTGGGCCTTCGTCCTGGCCGGACTCGGGGCGCGGGTCTTTTGCATAGACAAGGCGCCGCTGGCCCCAAACGTCGCCGGACACCCGCTCGTCTCCTGGTGCCAGGGCAGCGCCTTCGGCCTGGACCCGCGCCACGTCGGGGCCGCGGACTGGCTTTTTTCCGACGTGATCTGCTATCCCGACCGGCTCTACGAGTGGCTTTCGCGCTGGCTGACGCTCGGGGAGTGCCGCAACTTCGTGCTGACGGTCAAACTGCAAGGCGAAACGGATTTCGGGTTGCTCGGAAAGTTCCGGGACATCCCCGGCAGCCGGCTGCTGCACTTAAGCCACAACAAGCACGAGCTGACCTTCGTACGCCTCGCCGCGCAGGAACCGCCCGCGGCCACGACGCCCTGACAGGTCGCGACGCCGAGGCGTTTTCTTACAAACGTCCCCGACGCCACGCCCCAAAACGCGGCATTCCCGCCCCGACGGCCGAACCGGCTGCCGGGGCCTTTCATTTTCCGGAATTTAGTGCGCAGCGGCGCGGGCCGCGCGGGTGGCGCGACGCGCCCGGCGGCGCGCCAGGCGCAGGCGCACCCGGTCGAGGTAGAGGTAGATCACGGGCGTGGTGTAGAGCGTCATGGCCTGGCTCACGACCAGCCCGCCGCAGATGGCGATGCCAAGCGGCCGGCGCAGCTCGCCGCCTTCGCCGTGCCCGAGCGCCAGGGGCAACGCGCCGAGAAACGCGGCGAGCGTGGTCATCATGATCGGCCGGAAACGCTTGAGACAGGCCTCGTAAATGGCCTCGCGCGGGGGCAGCCCTTGCGCGCGTTCGGCGGTCAGGGCGAAATCGACCATCATGATGCCGTTTTTCTTGACGATGCCGATGAGCAAAATGATGCCGATGATGGCGATGATCGTCAGGTCCAGGTGCACGGCCATGAGCGCCGCAACTGCCCCGAGGCCCGCGGAAGGCAGGGTCGAGAGGATGGTCAGCGGATGGATGGTGCTTTCGTAGAGGATGCCGAGCACGATATAGACCGCGACCAGGGCGGCAAGCAGCAGCAGGGGCTGGGTGCGCGTGGTGCTCTCGAAGGCCTGCGCCGTGCCGGCGAAGGAACCTCGCACGGACGCCGGCAGGCCAAGGGCCGACACGGTCGCGTCGATGGCCGAAGCGGCCTGGGACAGGGATGCGCCGGGAGTCAGGTTGAAGGAAATGGTCGCGGCCGGAAACTGGCCCTGGTGATTGACGGAAAGGGCCGCCTCGCTTTGGCGGATGGTGGCCACGGCGGACAGGGGAATCTGCTTGCCGCCCGTGCCCGGCACGTGGATGTCGCGCAGGCCCTCGGGGCCCTGCAACGAGCGCGGCGTGGCTTCGAGCACGACGTGGTACTGGTTCTGGTCGCTGTAGGAAACGCCGACGAGGCTCTGGCCGAAGGCGCTGTAGAGGGCGTCGTCCACGGCCCTGGTGCTCACGCCCAGGCGCGAGGCCGTGTCGCGGTCGATGTCGATGGACGTCATGAGCCCCTTGTCCTGCTGGTCGGCGCTGACATCGGTGAGCAGGGGCAGATGCGAAAGCGCCGCCTCCACCTTGGGCGAGGCCGCCACGAGATCGGCGTAATTGTCCGAGAGCAGCGTGTACTGGTAGAGCGCCTTGCCCGGCCGGCCGCCCAGGCGCAGTTCCTGGGCCGGCATGAGGAAGGCCGGCGCGCCGGGCACTGCCGCGAGCGCCTTGCGCAGCCGCCCCAGGGTCACGGCCATGGGCGGACGCTTTTTCGCGGACTTGAGCGTGATGAACATCTGGGCGGAGTTGGTGCCGCCGCCGCCCGGCCCACCGCCGCCGCCGGTGAACCCCGTGACCGAGGCCACGTCCGGGTCGGCCCCGATGACCTTCACGATGGCCGCGAGCTTCTGCTCCATGGCCTGGAAGGAGATGTCCGGCGCGGCCTGGATGAATCCCATGACCCGGCCGTTGTCCTGCTCCGGGAAAAAGCCCTTGGGAATGGCGATGTAGAGCCAGATCGCGCCGGCCAGCGCGCCCACGGTCGCGGCGAGCATCAGGCGGGGATGGCCCAGCGCCGCGCGCAGGCTGCGCGCGTAGCCCGATACCACGGCCGCGTAGATTCCGGCCCCCAGTCCCGGCCGATCCTCGCGGGCGCGGGGGTGGCCGACGCCTTTGCGCAACAGCACGGCGCACAGCATCGGTGTTGCGGTCAGGGACAGCAGCAGGGAAATCATGATGGCGATGGACAGCACCATGGCGAATTCCCGAAAGAGCCGCCCCACCATGCCGCCCATGAAAAGGATGGGGATGAAGACCGCGACCAGCGAAACGCTCATGGAAACCACGGTGAAGGAGACTTCGCGCGAGCCGACGACCGCGGCCTCGTACGGCTCCATGCCCTGCTCCATGTGGCGGGCCACGTTTTCGAGCACCACGATGGCGTCGTCCACCACGAAGCCCGTGGCGATGGTCAGCGCCATGAGCGACAGGTTGTCCAGGGAATAGTCGAGCAGGTACATGACCGCGAACGTCCCGACCAGGGAGGCCACCGTGGCCACGCCCGGGATGACCGTGGCGCGCAGGCTGCCAAGGAACAGGAACACCACGAGGATGACGAGCGCGCACGAGAGCACGAGCGTGCGCTCCACGTCGACCAGCGACGCCCTGATGGGCGGACTGCGGTCCATCTCGACGCTGACCCCCACATCCGCCGGCAGCGAGGCCTCAAGCTGGGGAATGAGCGCCTTCACGTTGTCCACGGTCTCGATGATGTTGGCCCCGGGCTGGCGGAAGACGATAATCATGACCGAGGGCTTGCCATTGACCAGGCCTGCCGTGCGCGTGTCCTCCACGGACGGCGTCACGGTGGCCACGTCGGTGAGGCGCACCGCCGCGCCGTTTTTGTAGGCGAGCAGCAGCGGCTGGTATTCCCAGGCCTCGTGCAGCTGGTCGTTGGTCTCGACCTCGTAGGAGCGGTCCCCGGACTCCAGCCGCCCCTTGGGCTGCAGGACCGTGGTCTTGGTCAGCATCGTCTTTACGTCGTCGAGGCTCAGGCCCTTGGCGGCCAGGGCGGCGGGATCGGCGCCCACGCGCACGGCGGGCAGCGCGCCGCCGCCCACGAACACCTGGCCCACCCCGGGCACCTGGGAGAGCTTTTGCTGGAGCACGGTCGAGGCCACGTCGTACATCGTGGCCCGGGACACGGTGTCGGACGTGAGCGCCAGGACCATGATCGGCGCGTCGGCCGGGTTCATCTTCCGGTAGGTCGGGTTCTGGCGCAGGGTCGAAGGCAGATAGCCCCGTGCGGCGTTTATCGCCGATTGCACGTCGCGGGCCGCGCCGTTGATGTCGCGGTCGAGGTCGAATTGCAGGTTGATGCGCGTCGAGCCCCGGTTGCTCTGCGAGGTCATCTCGGTCACGCCCGCGATGCGGGCGAACTGGCGCTCCAGGGGGGCGGCCACGGAGGTGGCCATGGTCTGCGGCTCGGCCCCGGGCAGCTGCGCCTGTACGGAGATGGTGGGGAAATCCACCTGCGGCAGGGCCGCCGCTGGCAGCAGCCTAAACGCGATGGCCCCGGCCAGGACCAGGGCTAGCGTGAGAAGCGTCGTGCCCACGGGCCGGCGGATGCAGATTTCGGGCAGGCTGGCCATGGTTACGCCTTGGGAGCGGCGAGGCCGGACCGGCGGGAACGGGCCAGGCGTTCGAAGAAGAGGTAGATCACGGGCGTCGTATAGAGCGTGAGCACCTGGCTCACGATAAGCCCGCCGACGATGACGATGCCGAGCGGCCGGCGCAGCTCCGAGCCCACGCCCGAACCGAGCGCCAGGGGCAAGGCGCCGAGGAGCGCGGCGAAGGTGGTCATCATGATGGGGCGAAAGCGCAGCAGGCAGGCTTCGTAGATGGCCTCGCGCGGGGCCTTGCCCTCCTCGCGCTCGGCGGAAAGGGCGAAGTCCACCATCATGATGCCGTTTTTCTTGACGATGCCGATGAGCAAAATGATGCCGATGACGGCCATGACGCCGAGGTCCTCGTGGAAAAGGAGCAAGGCCCACAAGCCGCCGATGCCGGCCGAAGGAAGCGTGGACAGGATCGTCACCGGGTGGATGAAGCTCTCGTACATGACGCCGAGCACGATGTAGACCGTGACCAGGGCGGCGAGGATGAGGAGCGGTTCGTTGCGCAGGGAATCCATGAACGCCCGGGCCGCGCCCTGGAAGGAGCCGACGATGCTCGCCGGCATGCCGAGCCCGGCGGCGACGGCGGTGACGGCCTCGACGGCGTCGCCCAGGGAATAGCCCGGCGCGGCGTCGAAGGAGACGACCGCGGCCGGAAACTGGCCCTGGCGGTTGATGACGAGCGGCCCCGTGCTCTCGCGCACCGTGGCCACGGCGGCAAGCGGCACCTGGGAGCCGCCCGTGCCCGGCAGGCGGATGCGGGAAAGCGCCTGCGCGCCGTCGGACATTTCGGGCAGGAGCCCAAGCACGACGCGGTATTGGCTGAGTTCCGTGAACATGGTCGAAACCTGGCGCTGGCCGAAGGCGTCGTAGAGGGTGTTGTCGATGTCCGACGGGGTGAGTCCGTAGCGCGCGGCGGCGACCCGGTCGATGTCGACATTGAGGCGCAGGCCGCCGGGCACGAGGTTGTCGCCGACGTTGCGCACTTCGGGCCGCTTGGCCAGCGCCTCGACGAAACGCGGGGTCCACTGCGCAAGTTCCGCGGAACTGGGCGTGTTCAGGGCATACTGGTACTGGGCGCGGCCGGCGCGGGCGTCCACGGTCAGGTCCTGTACGGGCTGGAGCGTAAGCGTGATGCCGGCGATGTGTTGCGCCTGCGCCTCCAGCCGCCGGGCCACGGCGGCGGCGTCGGCGTCGCGCTTGGCCTTGGGCACGAGCGTCACGGACAGCCGGCCGATGTTCTGGCTCGGATTGGTGCCGTCCACGCCGACAAACGAGGCGACCGCGGCCACGTCCGGGTCCTTGGAGAGCATGTCGGCCACCTCCTGCTGGCGTTCGCCCATGGCCGCGAAGGAGACCGTGGCCGGGGCCTGCGTCACGCCGGAAAGGATGCCGGTGTCCTGGACCGGGAAAAAGCCCTTGGGCACGTAAGTGTAAAGGAGCACCGTGACGACGACCGTAGCCAGGGCCACGCAGAGCGTGAGCCCCTGGTGGCGCAGCACCACGGTCAGCGTGCGGCCGTAGCCGGCGATGGCCCTGTCGAAAAGGCCCTGGGTGACGCGGAAAAAACGGCCCTTGCCTCCGGCGAGCCCGCCGTGGCCGAGCATGCGCGCGCACATCATGGGCGTGAGCGTCAGGGACACCCCGGCCGAGAACAGGATGGCCACGCCAAGCGTCACGGCGAATTCCCGGAAAAGCCGCCCGACCACGTCGCCCATGAAAAGCAGCGGAATGAGCACCGCCACGAGCGAAACGGTCAGCGACAGGATGGTGAAGCCGATCTGCCCCGCGCCGGCGAGCGCCGCCTCCAGAGGCGAGGCCCCGTCCTCTACGTGGCGGGCCACGTTTTCGATCATGACGATGGCGTCGTCCACGACGAAGCCCGTGGAGATGGTCAGCGCCATGAGCGTCAGGTTATTCAGCCCATAGCCGAGCAGATACATGACGCCGAAGGTGCCGACGAGGGAAAGGGGCACGGCCACGGCCGGGATGAGCGTGGCCCGGCCGTCACGCAGAAAGACGAAAATGACGCCGACGACCAGGGCCACGGCCAGCGCCAGCTCGACCTGCACGTCGTCGATGGAGGCGCGGATGGTGATCGTGCGGTCGGCCATGACGGCCAGGTTGACGGCCGCCGGCAGCGAGGCGCGCAGCTGGGGCATGATGGCCTTGATGCGGTCCACCACGGCGATGACGTTGGCACCGGGCTGGCGCTGGATGTTGAGGACGATTGCCGGCTTGCCGTCGACCCAGGCGGCCTGCCGCGCGTCCTCGGCCCCGTCGGACACGGTCGCCACGTCGGACAGGCGCACGGGGCGGCCGTTTTTGTAGGCCACGAGCAGGGGACGGTATTCCGCGCTGGTAAGCAGCTGGTCGTTGGCCCCCAGGATCGAGGACTGGCGCGGGCCGTCGAAGCCGCCCTTGGCCTGGTTGACGTTGGCCGCGGCCACGGCCGCGCGCACTTCTTCCAGGGTGATGCCGTAGGCGGCAAGCGCCGTGGGGTTGGCGTCGATGCGCACGGCGGGGCGTTGGCCGCCCGAGACGCTGACGAGGCCCACGCCCGAAAGCTGGGAGATCTTCTGGGCCAGGCGCGTGTCGGCCAGGTCCTGCACTTCCGTCAGCGGCATGGACTCGGAGGTGAGCGCGAGCGAAATGATGGGCGCGTCCGCCGGGTTGACCTTGCTGTAGACCGGCGGCGCGGGCAGGTCGTCGGGCAGCAGGCTGTAGGCCGTGTTGATGGAGGCCTGCACCTCCTGCTCGGCCACGTCCAGGGACAGGCTCAGGGCGAATTGCAGCGTGACGACCGACGCGCCGCTCGAGCTGACCGAAGTCATCTGCGTGAGCCCCGGCATCTGGCCGAACTGGCGTTCGAGCGGCGCGGTCACGGCCGAAGCCATGACGTCGGGGCTCGCGCCGGGATAGAAGGTGCGGACCTGGATGGTGGGGTAATCCACCTGCGGCAGGGCCGAGACCGGCAACTGGAAGTAGGCGATGGCCCCGGCCAGGATGACCGCCACCATGACGAGGGTGGTGGCCACGGGCCGCAGGATGAACGGGCGCGAGAGGTTCATGCGTTGGGCGCCGCCGCGGCCGCGCCTTGCCGGATGGAAACCTTGGATCCGTCGCGCAGCCTGTCCGCGCCGTCGATGACCACGGTTTCGCCCGCAGTGAGCCCCGAGTCCGCCACGACGTCGGTGCCCACGGCCAGACCCGTGACCACGGGGCGCATGGACACGGTATTGTCCGCGCCGACCACGAACACGTGCGCGCCCTTGGGGCCGCGCAGCACGGCCGCGGCGGGCACGAGCACGACGTTTCGCCTGTTTTCGAGCAGCAGTTCGGCATTGACGAACTGGTTGGGAAAAAGGGCCTCGTCCTTGTTGTCGAAAAGCGCCCGCAGCTTGACCGTGCCTGTGGAGACGTCGATCTGGTTGTCGGTGGTTTCCAGTTTTCCCTGGGCCAGCTTCTCGCTCATGGTGCGGTCGTAGGCGGTGACGGGGAGCGATTCGCCGGCGAGCAGCTTGCGGCGCACCTTGGGCAGCTGGTCCTCGGGCAGGGTGAAGACCACGCTTATGGGCGACATCTGGGTGATGACGCAAAGCCCGGTATCATCCGTGCTTTTGACCATGTTGCCGGGATCGAGCTTGCGCAGGCCCACGCGGCCGGAAACGGGCGCGGTGATGCGGCTGTATTCGATCTGCAGCCTGGCGTTGTCGATCTGCGCCTTGTCGGAACGCACCGCGCCCTCGTACTGGCGCACGAGGGAGGCCTGCGTGTCCTTGGTCTGGCCGGCGAGCATGTCTTTTTTCACGAGGTTGTCGTAGCGCGCGAGGTCGGCCCGGGCGTTTTCCAGAAGCGCCGTGTCCTTGGCCAGCTGGCCCTCGTACTGGTTGCGTTGGGCCTCGAAGGGACGCGGGTCGATCTGGGCGAGCACTTCGCCTTCCTTGACGAACTGCCCTTCCTTGAAGCGCACCTCGGTCAGCTCGCCGTCCACGCGGCTTTTGACCGTGACGGTCTTAAGCGGCGTGACCGTGCCGATGCCCGTTAGCGTCACCGGGGCGTCCCCGGTCCTGGCCTTGGCCACGGACACGGATACGACCATGGGCCCCATGCCCGGAGGCGGCCCCTTGGGCTGGGCCCGGCCGTCGCGGTCCACGAAAAACCACAGCCCGCCGCCCACGGCGAGGAGCGCAAGCATGACGGCGGCGGTGCGAAGGGTTCCGCGTCGGGGCGAGGCGTTCTGGGAAGATGACATGCGGGACATCCTTGTCTTGGTTGGCGTTGCCGGGAAAAACGAATGCCGGAAACGGCGTCGCGTACCCACGTCGTATCCGGCAGGGCAAAGGTTACATCAGCGTACAAAAGCCTGCCAGTCCCCTTGCGGGGAGATTTCCAAACCGTCAGATCGCGGCCGCCGCGATGCGCGTCACGCCGGACTTGCGCAGGTCGTCCCGACGGCCGGCCAGGTAGCGGGCATTGAGCTCCGGCCCGCTCCAGTCCCGTATCCGGGCGAAGCCCATGGCGGCGAGCTTCGCGGCCAGGGCGGCGGGATCGAAGTCCGAGAGCCAGGGTTCGCCCTTGGCCGCCGCCCGGGCCACGACCGCCTCGCGGCCCCGGCGCTCGCCGGGCGAAAGCAGACGCGGCGAGACGGAGTAGTCGAAAACGATCTCCGTTCCCCTGGCCATGGCGGCGACCTCTTCAAGCGTTTCGCACACCGTCGCTTCCGGCAGGTACATGGTCACGCCGAGCCAGGAGAAAAATGCCGGTTCCTCCCGCCGAAAACCGGCGGCGTAAAGCGCCGCAGCCAGGGAGGACGCCGTGAAATCCAGCGGCACGAAAACGCAATTGTCCGGCGCGACCAGGCCGGCCCCGGCCAGCCGGGCGCACTTTTGCGCCTGTGTGGCGGGATGGTCCACTTCGAAGATGCGGCTTTCCCGGTCGTCCGTCCTGCAGGCGAAGGTGTCGTAGCCCGCGCCGAGAATGACGTATTGGCGCACGCCGCGCGCACGCGCCGCCTCCCAGGCGTCTTCGGCCAGGCGGCTTCGCACCGCGACCGACGCCCGCAGCCCGCGCAGGGGTCCGGCATCGAAGCGGGCAGGATCGTTGCGGATGGCGGCCTCGCGCCCCGGCCCGACCATGGCCAGGGCCAGGGGGTCGACGAACACCGGCGGGTCGTCCAGCAACTGGTGCGCCGCCCGCAACTTGGCCACGCCAAGGGCCGTGTCCGTCGGCCCCGTCGGACCGGACACCTTGCGGGAAGCGGCCAGGGCCGCCTCGAGCCAGTCCAGGGCGCGCGCGGAAAAACCGGCCGCCTCGCGCATACGCGCCTCCTGCCCGAGCAGGCTGCGCAGCTTGGCCGCAAGCGCCGGATCGCCGCCCGTGGCCTCCCGGGCCATGGCCCGCACTTCGCTGGCGAGCGCAAGCCCCTCGGGCGCGTCCGGGGCCGTCCCGGCCGCCATGGCCTGCTCGACGCGGCCGGCCAGTTCCCGCCAGCCCGCACGCCCTGGCCCCTGGCGCAGCCGCGCAAGCTCGCTCGGGGAAAACGCGTTTTGAAACACATGCATGAGGCCAAGCACCTCCAGCCAATCGCTCATGTCCGGGACCGCATGGCGCTCCATGCGCGACAGCATGTGCGTGATACGTGCGGCCAGGGCTTTTGCCCCCTTTGCTTTTTCTTCCAGGGCCGACGCCTGGCGGGAAAGGATTTCCGGCAACGCCGCCGCGCCCGGCGCGAGCGCCTCACGGATGGCGGGCAGGGAGCAGCCGAAGGCTTTGAGCGCGAGGATCGCGTGCAGCCGCATGACGTCGTCCCGGCCGTAGAGCCGGTAGCCGCCGACGGATCTCTGCGACGGGACAAGGAGTCCCAGGGCGTCGTAATGCCGCAGGGCGCGCACGGACAAGCCGGCGCGCCCCGCGAGTTCGCCGATGCGCAGGGCCATGGTTCACCTCCGTTTGCGCCACTTTAAACCCTCACGCAGCGTCAGGCTCAAGCAAAATAATCACGGCACGGGAAGAGACAATTTTGTGCGCGCCAGGCTGCGAAAACGTCAGGCCCTTGGCGGCGATTGCGGGCGTGGCATAAGATAGGGGCGCGTATCGGCTGGGGGAATGGCGGATTCTACGGCAGCAAGGGAAGGCGCACGGGGGGAAGGCCGGAGCAGCGCGCCCCGCGAGGGGCCGGAAGGGGACGCCCCCTTCCGGTCGGGGCATTTCGGCTTCAGATGGCCCCGCTGAAGCGGGCGAAGCTCATGCATTCGAACCGGTTGGAAAAGGGACAGGGCTCCTTGGCAAACCACTTTCTTTTCGGGCACCAGTAGGCGTTCTTGAAGGGTTCGTTGCACCCGGAGGACGTGGTGGCCTTGCGGGTGAACGATCCGATGCGCATCCTGCCGTCCGAGTGGCTCATGCGGATAACGGCCATGGTCGTCACCTCCGTCTGCCCATCCCTTTGCATAAGGCGGGCCAACGGCACAGCGGCGCTTTTTGCCAAGCCGTTGCCATGGCGACGATTTCCCCCGCCCTGCCCCGCCCCCTGGCGCGACGCCCGGATTTGATCTATCACCCAGCCCATGCCACGCGCCGGCCGGGTCTCCCGGCAGGCAAAGGAGGACGCTTTGGGACTTTTGGCCGCAAGCGGCGGATTCACCCGCTACAGGATCGTGGGGGAGGTCAAGAACGACATCCTGCGCGAAGCCCCTGACCGCCTGAAAAAATACGCGTTTACCGACATCGACAACACCGCCGACGAACGCTCCTTCGGCTGGGTCGCCTTCGAGGACTACCTGGACACCGAATGGCGCGGCGCGCCCCCGGAAAAAGGCCACTACCTGGCCTTTTCCCTGCGCCTGGACACGCGGCGCGTTTCGCCCGCGGTGCTCAAAAAGCACATGCGCCTGGCCATCGACCAGGAAAAAGAACACAACCTCGCCTCGGGCAAGAATTTCGTGTCCAAGGAGCGCAAAAAGGAGATCGCCGAGCGGGTCAAGCTCTCGCTCATGGCCCGCGCCCTGCCCATCCCGGCCGTGTTCGAGGCGGTCTGGAACACCATGGACCAGGTCATCTGGCTGTGCTCCACCAACAGCAAGGTGCAGACGCTGTTTGAGGACCTCTTCACCATGACCTTCGAGATGCACCTCGAGCCGCAGACTCCGGCCTTCCTGGCCGAACGCATGCTCGGCGTCGAACGCGCCCTGGCCCTGGAACACGTCGAACCGAGCCGGTTTGATGGTTAAGGATGGGATGGGGAAAGAACACGGAAAGATGCCTCCGGCGGCCAGGAGGGGGTGACCCCCTCCTGGACCTCCTCGACGGGGGAAAGGGACCTATTAGCGCGGCAATGCCGGGAGACGGTCGATGGACATCAATATGGCGGAAGCCAAGAATCCGGTGCTGGGGCAGGACTTCCTGACCTGGCTCTGGTTCAAGAGCGAAAAAAGCGGCTGGCTGTTCAAGCTGCCGGACGGCTCCGAGGTCAACGTGTACCTGGAGCAGAAGATATCTGTGCGCGGCGGCGAGGGCGAGGACGCCGAGACGGCCACGGTTTCCGGGCCGCACGCCCAGTTCGCCGAGGCGCGCCTCGGCGTCAAGAGCGGCAAGCGCGTGGACCGCGCGCTGATTCGCTTCGAGCAGGACGGCGAGACCTGGACCGTCACGGTCAAGGCCGACGACTTCACCCTCAACTCCCTGCGCACGCCCAAGATGGAAACGCGCAGCGAGGAAGGCGACGACCCGGACGCCAAGGTTTTGGAAAAGCTCTACCTGGTGGAGAAATGCGCCGGCTTTTTCGACGCCCTTTACAGCCAGTTCCTGGCCGTGCGCTTAAGCCAAGGCTGGACCGGCGAGCTGTCCGACTTCGCCGAATGGCTGCGCGAGGGCGTCTAACCCGACGGGCGCTCATTTCGAGGTCATCTTGCACACTCCGGTCCAGACGGTCGGGGGATTATCCTTCAAGCGGCGGCAGCGTTCCACATAGGACGCCGCCGCCGCGTCGTTTTGCGCAAGCGCTTCAAAGCCCGCCAGCGCCGCTTCGAATGCGCCGGCGATAAACGCCTCATGGGCGGCGGCGAAGGCGTCCAGGCTTTCCCGGCGCGAAGCGGCCTCCTTGGGCCACAGCGGTTCGTGGACCGTGACGGCTTCGGCCCGGCCCACCACCTCGACCAGGGCCACGCGCCGCGAGGCGACCGTCTCACCTGCGGCAAGGAGCGTCGCTTCGGACATCATCGTGTATGTGCCGAACTGCTTGTTGACGCCCTCCAGGCGCGAAGCCAGATTCACGGCGTCGCCGAGCATGGTGTAATCGAAGCGCGAATCCGAACCCATATTGCCGACCACGGCCTCGCCCGTGTTGAGGCCCACGCGCATGTGCAAGTCGTGCCCGGAAAGCTCCCGGAACGTCGGGCGCAATTCCGTGAGCCTGTCCTGGCAGCGCAGCGCGGCGCGCACGGCCCGCGCGGCATGGTCGGGCTGATTTAGCGGCGCGTTCCAGAAGGCGATGATGGCGTCGCCCTCGTACTTGTCCACCGTCCCCCCCTCCTCCAGGATGATGTCGGTCATGGCCGTGAGGTACTTGTTGAGGAGCGCCGTGAGCTCCTGCGGACCCATGCCTTCGGAGATGGTGGTGAAGCCCTGGAGATCGGAAAAGAAGATGGTCAGTTCGCGCAGTTCGCCGCCAAGGCTCATGCGCTCGGGATGGGCGATGAGCGCTTCGATGACGTCGGGGCTCAAGTACTGCTTGAAGGCCGACTTGATGAAACGCTTCTGCTTGCCCTCGGTGGCGTAGCTCACGACGATCGCCACGCCGAGCGCGCCGGCCATGGCAGCCTGCGGCAGGGCCAGGGGCAGCCACCAGCCCAGGGCGTAGCCGCCGAGGGCCAGAGCCAGGGGCAGCGGCAGGAAGACCACGATGGCGGCGGTCATGGCCGCCGCCCCGGTGGCCAGGGAAACGAGCGTGGCTCCGGCCACGGCAAAAAGCCCCGCCAGAAGCCAGCCCGACCAGTGCGGCACCACGCGCAGGAAATCGCCGGTGAGCAGGCTCTGCAAGGCCTGGGCGTGGATCTCCACCCCGGACGTCACCCCGGCCACGGGCGAGGGGCGCAGGTCGAGCAGCCCCGGAGCGGAAAACCCGAACAGCACGTAGCGGCCTTTGAAGATCGACGGGTCCAGGGTCGGCGTGCCGCCTTCGCGAAGCGCCAGCTCGCTTTGGATCACCTGCGCCGCGGATACGGTCGGGAAATCCGCCGAGCGCCGCCAGCGCGGAATGCAAAGCCCGGCGTCGTCGAGGGGCACGGTGACCGGCCCCAGGCGCAGCGTGTGCCCGGAAATCGCCGCCGCCATGCCCGGCTCGGCCAGCATGCGCGCGGCCAGGGGCAGGGACGGCACGGCCTTGCCGTCGAAGACGCCGAAAAGCCCGACACGGCGGTACACGCCGTCGAATTCCGGCTCCTGGCTCACGTTGCCGAGGATTTTCGCCCCGGCCGCAACCTCGGGCACGGGGAAGGCCGCCTTGGGAAAGACCGGGGCGTCCGCCGGATCGACGCCGGCAAGCCAGGCGTCAAGGCCCGCGACGGCCAGCGGATCGGGCGGCATGTCGGCGGGCCAGTCGCCGGACTTCCCGGACTCGCGGCCGAGGAAGACCGGCAGGACGAACCTGCCGAAGCGCTTGCCGGCGTCGGCCAGGGCCGCGTCGTCGGCCACGCCGTAGGACGAGGGTTCGGTGTAGAGCACGTCGAACGCCACAGCCTTGGCCCCGGCGCGGCGACAGAAATCGAGAATGACGCCGTAGACCTCGCGCGGCCACGGCCAGGACAGGCCGTTCTCCCTGGCCCCCCAGTCCAGGCTCGCCTGGTCGAGCGCAATGAGGCGCACCGCGTCGGACGGAGGCCCCTCGGGTGCCATCAGCCTGGCGCGCCAGTCGAACGTGCGCGCCTCGAAGGAGATGACGATGCCGGTCAGCGACAAGGCCCAGGCCAGGGCCAGCCCCGCCGCCCCGGAAATGAGGCCGTAGAGGAGTCGTTTGCGGAGAACGCCTCCGGCGGCCAGGGCGCTGCCCTGGACCCGCCGGGGGGGATCATCCCCCCCGGACCCCCAGGAAGGGGGGATAGATTGCTTGTGCATACGCTTTCCTTCGGCCGAAGGGCGACGGCCTGCTGCGGGCACGCGTTGCTACCGGCCTCGCCATGCGAGGC
>JAEWPX010000182.1 GCA_023399375.1 Pseudomonadota bacterium
CGGCCGAGACAGCCTCCCAGAAGGGGGGAAAATAGAGCCACCGACCAAACGAGAAATCCCCCTGCACGACGCAGGGGGATTTCTCAAACTATCTTGCACAAATTCTCAAACTAAGTTGCGCGTTCTAATAGCATCGACGCCCCAGCCTTCGGGCTCCGAGCAGAATCAAGCACGTCGCGCACAAGGGGCAGTCTCATCTCCCCCCTCACCGCATCACTTGCGGCGGGGCGACCAGTTCTTGGCCATGGTCTGGATGGATTCGACCTGGCGCGGGGCGAGCATGGCTTCGATCTGGTCGCGCAGGGAGGTGGCGGCGGTTTTGTCTTCGGCGGGAAGGTCTGGCGCGGCGACGGCCAGAATGGACCAGAAGTAGGCTTTGACGGTGTTTTTGGAGACGCCTTTGCCGTAGAGGTAGAGGGTGGCGAGGAGGTATTGCGCGCCGCCTTTGCCGGCGAGGCCGGCGTCGGTGAGCAGTTTGGCGGCGTCGCTGAAGTTCTGGGCCACGCCCTGGCCGTAGTAGTAGAGTTTGCCCAGGCAGTACTGTCCGTCGGCGTTGCCGAGCGAAGCGGATTTCTTGAACCACTCCGCTGACTTGGCGAAATCCTGAGGCGTTCCCTGGCCGGTGTAGTACATGGCGGCCACCTGGTTTTGCACGGTGACGTCCCCGGCGGCGGCCACGGGGAGGAATTCCTCCAGGGCCTTGGCGTAATCGCCTTCGCGGTAGGCTTTGACCCCTTCCTCCAGGCCGGCCTGCGCCGTGTGCGGCGCGACGAGAAGACACGTGGCCGTCAGCACGGCCGCGACGAGATGCACTGCGCGTCCCAAGACCTCATTCCTTTGTTGCGTCGGTGGTTTGCGGATCGCGCCGCAGGCAGTCGTTCATCGATTCGCTGGGCAGGCACAGGTGGAAGTCGTTGCCGAGGATGACGTGGCGGTAGAGGAACACGGAAACCGGCACGCCGAGGACCATACCCCACAGGCCGAAGAGTTTGTGACCGACGTAGAGGATCATGAGGGTGATCAGCGGGCTGATCTTGAACATGGCGGCCACGATGCGGGGATTGAGCACGTAGGTTTCGATGGTGTGCACGATGATGATCATGACGATGGCCCACAAGGCGTGCCCGGGGCCGGTGGTGTTGACCGCGACGAGCACGATGGGCGCCGAGGAGATGAAGGTGCCGAGCACGGGGATGAGGCCGCAGAAAAAAACCACCGTGGACAGCAGGATGGCGGGTTCGATGCCAAGGATGACCATGCCCACGGCCGTAAGCACGGTGTTGACGCCGGCGATCAGCATCTGCGCCCGAAATCCCATGCCCACGACCACGGCGAAGCGCACCACGCTGCGGGCGGTGACGTCGTAGATGTCGCGCAGCCGCGAGTCGCGCAGCGCGATGGTCTTGGCGCGCAGGTTGGGCAGATCGAGCATGATGAGGAAGCTGAAGAGCGTGCCGAGAAGGAACGTGGAGACGTAGATGGAGATCTGGTTGAGCGAGTTTACGGCCAGGGTGAAAAGCGTCTCGGTCTTGACCCCGACCAGGGCTTCCAGAGTGAGGTAATCCTTCACCTTGGAGATGGGCGCGGCCATGTCCGGCGCGAGCCAGGCCCATTGGTCGAGGTGCTTGCGCAGTGTTTCCAGGGTGTCGGGCAGCTTCTTGAGGAAGGCGGTGGATTCGGCCCCGAGCTTGGGCAACACCGAGGACACGAGCAGCAGCACCAGGGCCACGAAGACGAGGTAGATCACCACGGCCCACAGCGTGCGGGGGAGTCGCGTGCGTTTGGCAAGGGACTCGATGGGCCCGCTGAAGAGGAAGCAGAGGATGTAGGTGATGAAGACCAGTCCGAACAGGCCGTAATAATTGATGAGCCAGACCAGGCCGAAGAAGGCGGCCCAGATGGCGAGGGTCTTGTTGGTGCGAAGCGCCTGGGAGATGTCGAATGGCATAGGGAGGCAGGGCTAGCACAATTCGTGCGGGGCGACAATGTCGGCGCGGTGACGGATACGGGGCGTCATTTTCGGAACCAGGAGGCCAGCAAGGACAGGACGATGCTGATGACGAGGTATGTGACCCAGGGGATATAAACTGAGAATCCTTCGCGTTCGATGCGCACGTCGCCGGGAAGGCGTCCCAGCGGCAGGCGTTGCCACAGGTCGCGCCACAGTCCCGGGCGGTCGGCCAGGAGCATGAGCGCGCCCACGCAGGCCAATGCGAGTCCCAGGACCAAAAGCAGCTTGCCGGGAGAAAAATTCATCGGTATGCCCGCTTGTTTCCGTTTGGAATACTATCCCCATGGCACAAGGAAGGCAATCGTCGTGCAACTCCCCCCTTTTCGCCTGGAACGCTTTTTCGCCGAACATGAATTCACCGCCCCGCGGCTGCTTTGCGCCTCGGACGGCGAAACCCTGTCCGTGGCGGACCTGTTCGCGCTCGTGCCCGGGGCCGAGGCCGGACTTTCCCGGCTGCGCCTGGGCTACACCGATTCCCGGGGCGCGCCCGAACTGCGCGAGGCCATCGCGGGGCTTTACGAATCCATTACCCCGGACGACATCCTGGTCCATGTCGGGGCCGAGGAAGCCATCTACACCTTTATGGCGGCAACGCTCACCCCGGGCGACGCCATCGTCGTGCCCACGCCCTGCTACCAGTCCCTGACCGACGTGGCCGTGGGCCTTGGCGCGCACGCCTCCGCGTGGCTGTGCGACCCGGCCTGGGGCTTCGCCCCGGACATGGCCGAACTCGGGGCGCTGCTCGGCGGCCGGGCCAAGGCGCTGGTGCTCAATTTTCCGCACAACCCTACAGGGTACATGCCCACGCCCGAGGTGTTCGCGTCCATGCTGCAAATGGCCCGGGAACACGGGGCCAGGGTCTTTTCCGACGAGGTCTACCGTTTTTCCGAGGCCGACGGGGTCGCGCCGCTGCCCGCGGCCTGCGACCTGGACGAGCGCGCGGTCTCCCTTGGCGTCATGTCCAAATCCTTCGGCCTGCCCGGACTTCGCGTGGGCTGGGCGGCCTGCCGCGACCGGGAGCAGCTCGCCCGCATGGCCGCGGTCAAGGATTACCTCTCCATCTGCGGCTCGGCGGTCTCGGAGTACTTGGCCGTGTGCGCGCTTCGCGCGCGCGAGGCGATCCTTGGCCGCATGCGGGAGCTGCTCGGGCGCAACCGCGCGCTGCTTGCGGACTTCTTCCACGCCCGCGCGGGCATGTTCCATTTCGTGCCGCCGCGCGGCGGTCTGACCGCCTTCCCTGGCCTCGTTTCCGGCGACGCGGACGCCTTTTGCCGGGCCGCTCTTGACGAGGCCGGACTGCTGCTGTTGCCGGGCAGGCTTTACGGCGCACAGTGGCCGGAGCGGTTCCGCATCGGATTCGGACGGACGGATTTTGCGGAAAACCTGAAAACGCTTGGCGAATTTTGCCAATTTTGGGATGGGGCGCGGGCTTAGGAAAATCGCCGGAGCAAGCGCATTTGCGGTCCGATGACCTTGAATTTTTGTGACGTTTCAGCCACAAGGGCGTGAACGCTGCACGGGCTCGAAGGGGGATGTCCCCACTCTATTTGCACACCCACAAAGGAGTCTTCCATGGTCAAAAAACTTGTCCTGTCCCTGGCCCTCGTCGCCTTGACGGCCTCCCCCACCCTGGCGAAAACCATCGTCTTCGCCACGGACGCCACCTGGCCGCCCATGGAGTTCGTCAACGCCGACAAGCAGATCACCGGCTACGCCATCGACTACATGAAGGCCGCCGGCAAGGAAGCCGGCTTCACCCCCGAGTTCAAGGCCGTGGCCTGGGACGGCATCTTCGCGGGTCTGGCCGCCGGCAAGTACAACGCCATCTGCTCCTCGGTGTCCATCACGGACGAGCGCAAGAAGACCATGGAATTCTCCACGCCGTATTTCAAGGTGCGCCAGGCCCTGGTCGTGCCGGTCAAGTCCGCGGCCAAGTGCATCGACGACATGAAGGGCAAGACGCTCGGCGCGCAGATCAGCACCACCGGCCACTTCGCCATCAAGAAGGCCGAGGGCGTCAAGGACAAGTCGTATGACGAGGTCGGGCTGGCTTTCGAAGACCTGTACAACGGCCGCATCGACGGTGTGGTCTGCGACGACCCGGTCGCGGCGCAGTATGCCCTGCAAAACGACAAGTACAAGGGCGCGCTCAAGATCGTCTGCATCATCGAAGCCGGCGACGAGTACTACGGCATCGCCCTGCAGAAGGGAAACACGGAAGACCTGGATCTCATCAACAAGGGCATCAAGGCCGTGCAGGAAAAGGGCATCGACAAGCAGTTGCTTGCCAAGTGGATCGGCGGCGGCAAATAGCGCCATTCCTTAAGACATCACGACGTCCGTCGGCCCGCGTCGGCGGACGTCGTTCCGTGGAACAGCCTCATGACCAAGCAATGCAAGACTCCTGCCGATGACGGCAACATCGTCATAGACGTCGGCGACGGCGCGGCCATCCCCAAACCTTCGGACAAGGGCCTCGTTTCGGCCTGGCGTTTGTCCTTCGCCGGCGCCGTGATCGTCCTGGCCTGCCTGTTGTATTTCAAGCCCGACCCCTACCTGCGCATTTTCAAGTTCGTGCCCGACGGCATCGTAGTGACCTTCCAGGTCACCGTCTGCTCCATCGCCCTGGCCCTGCTGTTCGGGCTCATCACCGGGCTCGGCCGCATTTCCCGCAACAAGTACATCAACCTCGTCGCCTCCACCTACGTGGAGATCGTGCGCGGCGTGCCCCTGCTCGTCCAGCTCTTCTACATCTACTACGCCCTGGGCCGCGTCGTGCACGTGCCGGACCTGCTCGCCGCGGTCATCTCCATGAGCGTGTGCTACGGCGCGTACATGGGCGAGGTCTTCCGAGCCGGCATCACCGCCATCCCCGTGGGCCAGACCGAGGCGGCGCGCTCACTCGGGTTCAACCGCGCCCAAACCATGTACTACGTCATCCTGCCCCAGGCTTGGCGCACCATCCTGCCGCCCGTGGGCAACGAATTCATCGCCCTGCTCAAGGACACCTCGCTGGTGTCCATCCTGGGCGTGGCCGACCTGCTGCGCCGCGGCCGGGAATACGCCTCGGAATCCTTCGAGTACTTCGAGACGTTCACCATGGTCGCCGTGATCTACCTCATCATTACCCTGATCCTGTCCAAACTCGTCAGCATCATGGAGGAGCGTCTGTCCCACCATGTCAAACGATAATCCCATCATCCGCATCACGGACGTCAGCAAGTACTTCGACCAGGTGGCTGCGCTGACCAACGTCAGCCTCGACGTGGCCGCCGGCGAAAAGGTCGTCATCATCGGGCCGAGCGGCTCGGGTAAATCCACGCTGCTGCGCACGATCAACCGGCTCGAGGACATCAGCCGGGGCAAGATCGTGGTGGACGGCTTCGACCTCGACGACCGTTCCATCGACATCAACAAGGTGCGCATGGAAGTGGGCATGGTCTTCCAGAGCTTCAACCTCTTCCCGCACAAGACCGTGCTGCAAAACGTGACGCTCGCGCCGATCAAGCTCAAGGGCATGTCCAAGGAAGAAGCCGACGCCCTGGCGCGCAAGCTCCTGGACAAGGTCGGCATCCTGGAAAAGGCCGACGTTTTCCCGGCCAAGCTCTCGGGCGGCCAGCAGCAGCGCGTGGCCATCGCCCGGGCACTGGCCATGAGCCCCAAGATCATGCTCTTCGACGAGCCGACCTCGGCGCTCGACCCGGAGATGATCGGCGAGGTGCTCGACGTCATGGTGCGCCTGGCGCGCGAGGGCATGACCATGGTCTGCGTCACCCACGAAATGGGCTTCGCCCGGGAAGTGGCGGACCGCATCGTGTTCATGGACGGCGGGCAGATCCTCGAGGTGGCGACGCCGGCGGAGTTCTTCACCAGCCCCCAGCACCCGCGCACGCAGAAGTTCCTGGAGCAGATTTTGTAATAGCAGGAGAGGAAGTGGAGGAGAAAGCCTCCGGCGGCCAAAGGGCTTCGCCCTCTGGACTCCCATGCCGGGGGGAACGTATGATCTTGCCCCCGTGCCGACGCCGGTTTCCCGGTACGGACGGGTTGCGGCGAGAGCACGCACGAAAACGGGCAGGGGTTTCCCTGCCCGTTCTATTTTCCGTCCAGCTCGCCCACGTGGCGCAGGGCCGCGTAGAGCACGACGGAAGCGGCGTTGGCGAGGTTAAGGCTCCGGACCTGTCCCCAGATGGGGATGCGCACCAGGGCGTGGGCCGCATCCAGCAGGCTCTCGGGCAGTCCCCGGCTTTCCGTGCCGAAGACGAGCGCGTCGTCGCGGCCGTACGCCAGCTGATGGTAGGGCGTGGCCGCATGGCCCCTGTTGCCGGCGGTCGCGGCCACGAGGCGGGAGCCGGGCCGCGCCGCCGTGAAGTCTGCAAAGGACTCCCACACCGTCAGGTTCACGTGGGGCCAGTAGTCGAGCCCGGCACGCTTGAGGTAGCGGTCCTCCAGGGAAAATCCCAGGGGCTTGATGAGATGCAGGGGCGTTTTGGTTGCGGCGCAAAGCCGGGCCACGCTGCCCGTGTTCTGGGGAATCTCGGGCTCGTAGAGCACGACCTCGATCACGCCGTCTCCCGGGTGTAGGGCATGTCCTTGCGGTAGACCGTGCCCTGGAAGGCGGCCACGGCCTCGCCGGCGTCGTTGGTGATGGTGATGGCGTAGGTGCCCATCTTGCCGCCGAGCGACACCTCCCGGGCCTCGGCGTAAAGCGTCTTGCCCTTGCCGGCCTTGACGTAGGAAATGGAGGCGGCCACGGCGAGGCTCAGCTTGCCGTGGGAATTGGCGGCAACGGCAAAGGCCAGGTCGGCCAGGGTGAACACGGCCCCGCCATGGGCGATGCCCGCGCCGTTTTTCAGCTGGTCCGTCAGGTCCATGGCCGTCTTGGCGTAGCCCGGCCCGGCTTCGAGGAGGCGGATGCCGAGCAGTCCGGCGAAAGCGTCCCGATCGAGAAACCACTGCATGTCCATGGCGATTCCTTTGTTATTCAGGGAGACAAACCCGGGGAGGAAACCCCCGGCGGCGGGATTTGTCAAGCCGGCGAATTGTCGGTATGGCGAGGAACATCCAACTTCACGGGGAACGCCATGCCAAAACGCCCCTGTCTCGTCCTTCTGCTTTGCGGCGCGCTGGTCCTGGCCGGCGCCGCAGCCGTCGCCGCGCCTCCGGGCCCGTCCGATCTCAACCGCTCCATCGAAACCTCGCGCAAGACCATTGCCGACTACGAGCGCATCCTCGGGGCCTACGACGTGGAGATGCGGGCGACCGTAGCCAACGACCCGGTCTCGGCGCGCCGCCGCGAAGAGATCCGCATCCTCAAGCAGCATTACGTGCGCGAGATCGAGACGCTCAAGACGAAGATCACGAACGACTACCGGCAGATTCAGGAATACAGGACGCGCGGCATCCAGTGAGGGACGTCATTGTCGCCAAATAAAAACGCCCCGCGTGTGCGGAGCGTTTTTTTTGGGTTCGGTGGTGGGCGATCGGGGATTTGAACCCCGGACTTCCACCGTGTGAAGATGGCACTCTAACCGCTGAGTTAATCGCCCGTCGAAGAATG
>JAEWPX010000019.1 GCA_023399375.1 Pseudomonadota bacterium
CCGGAGGCATCTTCATGTCTTTATCCCCATCCCCTCCCTCTCTCACTCCTCCTCTCCATCCTCATCATCCCCATTCCCCCACTCCCCATCCCTACTTCGACCCCCTGCCCACACCTGCCGAGATCGCCGCCTGGGATGCGGCGAGCGTGGCCGAGTGCGGCATGTCGTTTTTGGCGCTGATGGAAAACGCCAGCCGCGAGGCCATGCATGCGCTTGTCGGCGAAGTGGGTGACGTGCGCGGAGCTTCGGTGTTGTTGCTGGCCGGCCCCGGCAACAACGGCGGCGACGCGGTGGCGCTCGCGCGGCATCTGGCCGGGCGCGGAGCGAAAGTGCGCATTGCGCTGGCGCGGCCGCGCGGGCGGTACAAGGGCGCGGCCGGGTACAACGCCAGGCTTGCGGCGAAGCTCGCGCTGCCCATGCTGCCGCTTAAGCGGGTGGATTGGAGGGACGTGCCGGACATCGTGGTGGACGGGCTGCTCGGCACGGGGTTTTCCGGGGAGTTGCGCCCGGAGCTTGCACGCGTGGTGGAGGCGGTCAACGGCCTGCCCAACAGGGCGTATGTGTTTGCGCTGGACATTCCTTCGGGGCTTTCCGGGGCGACGGGCAGGCCGTCGCCGGTGGCGGTGCGGGCGCGGGCGACGGTGACGTTCGAGGCGGCCAAGATCGGACTTGCGGCGGCCGAGGCCGCGCCGTACGTGGGCAAACTGCTCGTGCGCGAGATCGGCATTCCGCCGGTGGTCAAGGAGCGTCATCCCTGCCGGGCGCATCGCATCGCCCCGGGTATCTTGCAGGCGCTTGGACCGGTGTCGCCTGTGCTGCACAAGGGCAGCGCCGGGCGCGTGGTGGTGGTCGGCGGCAGCCGGGGGCTGACGGGTGCGCCGCTTCTGGCTGCACTTGGGGCGCTGCGCAGCGGCGCGGGGCTGGTGAGCGTCGCCTGTCCAGGAGCGGCGGAGGTGGCGCTCAAGGCCGGTTTTCCGGACGTGATGACCATGCCCATGGGCACGGCCGGCCATTTCGGCGCGGCCGAGGCCGGAGCGGTGCGGAATTTCTGCAAGGGGGCCGGGGCCGTGGCCCTGGGGCCGGGGCTTGGCCGGCACGTTGAAACGGGGGATTTCCTCGACGCTCTGCTGCCCCTGCCCTGCCGGCTGGTGCTCGACGCCGACGGCCTGTATTTCCTGGCGCAGCGCCCGGAGCTTGGCGCGAAACTCTCCGCCGAGACGGTCATCACGCCGCACCCCGGCGAAGCGGCGCGGCTTCTTGGCGCGTCCATTCCCGAAGTGGAGGCGGACAGGCTGGAAAGCGCACGAACCCTTGCCGCGAAATACGACTGCGTCGCCGTGCTCAAGGGGCCGGCCACAGTGGTTGCCGCGCCGGACGGCACGGCGGCGGTATCGCCGATCATCGCCCCCAACCTGGCCGTGGGCGGCTCGGGCGACGTGCTTTCTGGGCTTACCGCCGCGCTTTTGGCGGGTCCCCATACCCCCTTGCTTGCCGCCTGCCTTGCGGTGTATTGGCATGGGCTCGGCGGCGAGCGCCTTGCCGCCGCCTACCCCAGACGGGGCAATCTGGCATCGGAAATCGCCGACATGCTGCCCCGGGCGATCACGGAGTGACCATGCTCAAAGCCAAGGACGTGATGACCACGAAGGTCGTCACCATCGCCGAGGACACGGAAATAAGCGTCGCGGCCAAGCTCTTGTTCGACGAAGGCTACAACGGCGTGCCCGTGCTCGACGCTTCCGGCGCGCTCAGCGGCATCCTCTGCCAGGCCGACCTCGTGGCGCAGCAGAAAAAGCTGTCCCTGCCCTCGGTCTTTTCCCTGCTCGACGGGTTCATTCCCCTGGGTTCCATGAAGGACCTGGACCGGGAAGTGGAAAAGATGTCGGCCCTGACCGCCGCTCACGCCATGACGCGGCATCCCACCGTCGTTTCGCCGGAGACCGACATCGACGAGGTCGCCTCGCTCATGACCGACAAGGGCTTCCACACCGTACCGGTGGTCGACGCCGGCAAGGTGGTCGGCATCATCGGCATGCGGGACATCCTGGGCACGCTCCTGGAGAAGAAGTAGCCCGGCCCGATGGACCCGAGCCAACCCCTTTTCCTGACGCTTCCGGACGAAGCGTCCACCCTGGCCCTGGGCCGCGCCCTGGCGAAGGTCGCGGTTTCGTCGCAAACGCGTGTCGCGCTGCTCTTGCGCGGCGGCCTCGGTTCGGGCAAAACCACGCTGGTCCGGGGATTGGCCGGAGAGCTTCCCGGCGGCGGGGACGCGGAAGTCGCGAGCCCGAGTTTCAATATCGTCAATATCTACCCCACACGGCCGGAGATCCGCCACGTGGACCTGTACCGGATTCCCGGCGGCGACCCGTGCGTCGAGGAGCATCTGGAATCCGGGGCCGCGGGCGAGGCCCTGGTGATCGTGGAGTGGGCCGAATATCTGCCCGCCCTGGCCCTGCCCGCCGACCGGCTGGAGATCGACTGGGAGCCGGCCGAAACCGGCCGGCGCTGCCGGGTGGCGGGAATCGGCGCGCGGGGGCGGGCCGCCCTGACCGCGCTGGCCGAGACCCTGCCGGCTTGCGGCTTGTGACGTCGGACCGGGCCGGTTCGCCCGGTCGCCTTATCTGGAGGTACCCATGCGGATTATGGTGCAGAAATACGGCGGCACGTCGGTCAAGGGGCTGGAGCGCATGCGCCTGGTCCTCGACCGCGTGCGCAAGTCCCATGCTCTGGGCTACAAAATGGTGGTGGCCCTTTCGGCCATGTCCGGCGAGACCAACAAACTGCTCGCCCAGGCCAGGGATTTTTCCCCAAACCCCGACCCGGCCGAACTCGACGTCCTGGTGACCACGGGCGAACAGGTTTCCGTCGCCCTTTTCACCATGCTCGCCAAGGATGCGGGCCTGCGCGCCCGCTCGCTGCTCGGGCACCAGATTCCCATCACCACCAACTCCAATTTCACCCGGGCCCGGATCATGGAGATCGACGCGGCGCGGATCAAGGCGATGCTTGAGGACTACGACCTGCTGGTGGTCGCGGGCTTCCAGGGCGCGGACTGCCACGGCCGCGTGACGACGCTTGGCCGCGGCGGCTCCGACACCACGGGCGTGGCCCTGGCCGCCGCCCTGGATGCCGAGGTCTGCGAGATCTACACCGACGTCAACGGCGTCTACACCACCGATCCCAACCTGTGCCGCACCGCGCGCAAGCTCGACCGCATCACCTACGACGAGATGCTCGAGCTCTCCAGCCAGGGGGCCAAGGTCCTGCAGATCCGCTCTGTGGAATTCGCCAAGAAATTCAATGTCCCGGTCCGGGTCCGCTCGACCTTCAGCGACGATCCGGGCACGCTGGTCACTTCGGAGGATACGGAAATGGAAGACGTCCTGGTTTCGGGAATCGCCTACGATAAGGACCAATGCCGCATCACGGTCAGAAACGTCATGGACCGCCCCGGCGTGGCCGCGGCCATCTTCGGCCCCATCGCCGAAGCCGGCATCATCGTGGACATGATCATCCAGAACACCGGACGCGACGGCCGCACGGACATGACCTTCACCATTTCCCGGTCCAACCTCGATACGACCATGGCCATCCTGGACAAGCTGCGCCCGGACATCGGGGCCGAAGAGATCCAGCACGACGTGCACGTGTGCAAGGTCTCGGTCATCGGCGTGGGCATGCGCAGCCATTCGGGCGTGGCCTCGACGATGTTCACGCTGCTCAAGAAAGAGAACATCAACATCCTCATGATTTCCACTTCCGAGATTAAGATTACCTGCCTGATCGAGGAAAAGTATCTCGAACTGGCGGTGCGCACCCTGCACGACGCCTTCGGCCTGTCCGAAGCGCCGTCCAAGGCCTGCGCCTAGGCGGATTTCCTTCCGCCTGCATGCAACCCGCGCCCGGCGCCGCGACGGCATCCGTCGCGGCGCGGGCAACCCCAGGCCCCGGCCGCATTCTCTGCAAAAGCGGCCCGGCGGCGCTCCAGGACACATCATGTCACGCGTGCTTTGCTACGACACGACCCTTCGCGACGGCACCCAGGCCGAGGACATCAATCTCACCACCGAAGACAAGCTGCGCATCGCGCTCAAGCTCGACGAGCTGGGCCTAGCCTACATCGAGGGCGGCTGGCCGGGATCGAACCCCACGGACAAGCGCTTTTTTCAGGAGATCCAGAACTACAGCCTGAAGATCGCGAGCATCAGCGCCTTCGGCAGCACCCACAACCACCGCGGCACGGCGGAAGCCGATCCCAACCTCAAGGCGCTCGTGGAATCCGGCGCGCCCGTGGCCACCATTTTCGGCAAGAGCTGGAACATCCACGTCACCGAGGCCCTGGGCACGACCCTGCCGCGCAACCTCGAGATCGTGGGCGATTCCCTGCGTTTCCTGCGCCAGCATTTCCGGGAGCTCTTCTTCGATGCCGAGCACTTCTTCGACGGCTACAAGGCCGACCCCGACTACGCCCTGGCAGTGCTCAGGCGCGCGCACGAGGCCGGGGCCGACGTGCTGGTCCTTTGCGACACCAACGGCGGCACCCTGCCCTCGGACTTCCGCGCCGTCATGTCCGCGGCCATGGCCGCCCTGCCCGAGGCGCGCTTCGGCGTCCACGCCCACAACGATTCGGGCGTGGCCGTGGCCAACTCCATCGAAGGCGTGGAACTCGGGGCCGTGCAGGTGCAGGGCACGATCAACGGCTATGGCGAGCGCTGCGGCAACGCCAACCTTTGCTCCATCATCCCCTCGCTCATCCTCAAGCGGGGCATCGCCTGCCTGCCCGAGGGCAAGCTCGCGCTTTTAACCCCCACGGCGCATTTCGTCTCGGAGATGGTCAACCAGCAGCCGCCCTCCAACCAGCCCTACGTCGGCGGCGGGGCCTTCGCGCACAAGGGCGGCGTGCACGTCTCGGCCGTGGTGAAAAACCCGCTGACCTACGAGCACATCACGCCCGAGGCCGTGGGCAACGAACGCCGGGTGCTGCTGTCCGACCT
The DNA here is from genome assembly GCA_023399375.1 of Pseudomonadota bacterium. GTDB lineage: Bacteria > Desulfobacterota > Desulfovibrionia > Desulfovibrionales > Desulfovibrionaceae > Solidesulfovibrio. Next base: position 4,995 of record JAEWPX010000019.1, read on the forward strand.
GTCGGGCCAGAGCAACATCCTCTACAAGGCGCGGGAATTCGGCTTCGAGCTCGACAAGAACGATCCCTTCGTGCTCGAGCTTCTCACCACCATCAAGGAGCGCGAGGCGCTCGGCTACGAATACACCGCAGCCGAGGCTTCATACGAGCTGCTCCTTAACCGCGTGCTCGGCCGCGCGCGCAGTTATTTCACCGTCACGCGTTACCGGGTGCTCGACGACAACGCCTACGAGTGCATGGAACCCCTGACCGAGGCCACGGTGATGATCAAGGTGGGCGGCCGGGTCAAGCACACCGCAGCCACGGGGCGCGGCCCCATTAACGCCCTGGACAAGTCCATCCGCAAGGCCCTGCGCGGCTTTTATCCACGCCTGGCCGAGATGCGCCTGCTCGACTTCAAGGTCCGGGTGCTTTCCGGCACCGCCGCGGACGAGAACTGCGGCAAGGGCGGCTGCGGCACGGCTTCCCACGTGCGCGTGCTCGTGGAATCCGGCGACGCCGCAAAGCGCTGGGTGACGGTGGGCGTATCGCACAACGTCATCGAGGCGAGCTTCCAGGCCCTGGAAGACGCCATCAACTACAAGCTCTTCAGCGACGACAAGGAAAAACTGACCAAGGCCCTCAGGGGATAGCGAAATCGAGGCCCGGGACCGCCTTCGCGGCCCGGGCCTTTCAAGGTGCGACGACAGCATGGGTCTGGTGCGATTTCTCCTGGCCATAACCGTGGTCATCAACCACACCGGCCCCCTCTACGGCTTGGTGTTCACCGACGCCTACATGGCGATCAAGGTCTTCTTCATCATCTCGGGCTTCTACATGGCCCTGATCCTGTCCGAGAAATACACCGGCCCGGGCCGGTGCCGGCTTTTTTACACCAACCGCTTCCTGCGCCTTTTTCCGCTCTACTGGGTAGTGCTCTTCCTTTCACTTGCGGTTTCGCTGGTTTTCAAGTTCGGCCTGCACACAGCGTTGCTGCTCGGCCCGTGGCAGACATGGCTGGCCAAGCTCCCGCCGGCGACCGTGGCGGCGCTTGCCGGGGCTAACCTGACCATCCTCGGCCAGGACCTGCTCTTCTTCACCCACCTCGATCCGGCAAGCGGCACCCTGGCCTTTGCCTGGGACGCCCTGTACCGCGCCACGCCGGCCTGGTTTTTCCTACTCATCCCACAGGCCTGGACCGTCTCCCTGGAGCTGGTCTTCTACATGCTCGCGCCCTGGCTCGTGCGCCGCTCCAACGCCTTTCTCATCGCATGCATCGCCGGCAGCTTGGCCCTTCGCGCCTGGATCTACCTCGAGGGCTTCCCCTTCGATCCCTGGAAACAGCGGTTTTTCCCGGTGGAATGCGGCTTTTTCTTCTGCGGCATCCTCGCCTACCGGCTCTACGCCAGGCTCAAAGCCGTGCCCATCCCCCGGCGCACGCTGTGGGCCGTTGCCGCGCTCTACCTGACGGGCATCGTCGGCTACCAGTTCCTGCCCGGGGCCAAGGGTAAGGAATTCTACCTCTACGCCGCGACCATCGCCGCCATTCCGTTCCTTTTTCTACTCACGAAAAAAATGCGCTTCGACCGGGCCATCGGCGAGCTGTCCTATCCCATCTACATCTCGCACTGGACCGTCATCATGGTAGCCGAGTATTTTATCGGCAAAAAACACCTGCCGCTCGTGGCCCTTTGCGCCACCATCCTTTTCAGTCTTGCCCTCAACCGGCTGGTCGCCGACCCCATCGAGCGCTACCGCCAGCTGCGCGTGCGCCGGCGCGGCTAACTCGCCGCCATAAAAAAGCATCTTTCGCTCCCTGCCGGGGCGTGTTAGGGTGAAAGCCGCCCGCAACCCCAACCCTTCGAGGAGCAATGCCCATGGTCCAGATCAAGACCATCGTCTGCGCCCTGGATTTTTCCGAAGTCAGCCCCAAGGTGGCCGAATACGCCCGCACCCTGGCCCAGGCCTGCGGCGCGCGCATCGTGGCTCTGTACGTGGCCCCGTCGCTGACCCAGTATGTGGAGTTTCACGTCCAGGCCAGCTACATCGACGACTTCGTCACCGGCATCGTCAGCGGCGCGACCGACACCATGGACTCCTTCATCAAGGAATACTTCCAGGGGGTCACCGTGGAGAGCCGCGTCGTGTCCGGCTACGCGGCCGAGGAGATCGTCAGCGTCGCCGAGGAAGTGGGCGCGGACCTGATCGTGCTCGGCACCCACGGCCGCAAGGGTATCGACAAGATCCTGTTCGGCTCCGTGGCCGAAAAGGTCATCAAGACCGCCAAGGTGCCGGTGCTTTCCATGCGCCCCGAGGGCAAGGCCGAGTAGCCGCATTCCGCGCCCGGCCCGGCCCCGGCCGCCGGGCCGGCATACGCGCAGCGCCATGACGGGAAGCGTCGTGGAGAATCCCAGGCGACACGGCCGGCCGCCCTACCGGATCGCGGTCCTGCACGGCGGTCCCGGGGCTGCCGGTGAAATGGCCCCGGTGGCCCGGCGCATCTCCCGCCTGGCGGGCGTGCTGGAGCCGTTGCAGACGGCCGATTCAGTGGACGGGCAGATCGCCGAGCTCGCCGCGTGCCTGCGCGCGGCGGCGACGCTTCCGGTCGCGCTGGTCGGCCACTCCTGGGGAGCCTGGCTTGGCGTGTGCGTCGCCGCTCGCCATCCCGACCTCGTGCGCGAACTGATCCTCGTCGCGAGCGGCCCGTTTACGGCCCCGTACGCCGCAACCATTCTGCCCACGCGCCTGGGTCGCCTGCGCCCCGCAGTGGGCCGGGAAGCCCAGGCCCTGCTGGATCGCGGCGCGACACTCGACGACGCCGGGCTTTCCCGCCTGGGCAGCCTCTTCGCCCGCGCCGACGCCTACGATCCCCTCCCTCCCGAGGCGGCCGAGACGAAGGCCGCGCCCGATGCCACGGACGGCGCGCAGGCCGCGATCTTCGCCGCGGTCTGGCCCGAGGCCGCCGCCCTGCGTGCAAGCGGCGAGCTGCTGCGCCGCGCGCGCGGCCTGCGCTGTCCGGTCCTCGCCATCCACGGCGAGCACGATCCCCATCCCGTCGCCGGCGTCTGCGAGCCCCTGGCCGGGCTTGCCCATTTCCGCTGCCTGACCCTGCCCCGCTGCGGTCATACGCCGTGGCTGGAGCGGCAAGCCCGCGAGCCCTTTTTCGAGGCCCTGACCGCAGCCCTTGGTATTGGCGACGCGTGCGCCGACGCCTGACGCCGCTTTTTCGGGCATTTCCGGACCAAGAGATCTTGACACAAGTGGCTGCTTCTTGCCGCCTGGACCAATGACGGTTTCCCTTCCCGTGAATTACGCCATTTCTCCTACCGCACGCCCAGCGCGGACAACATCATAATCTGCTGAAATAAAATAGTATCATTCTATATTATTTTTTCATTTCTGAGACACTTCATTTTTGTCGTTGATTTTTGCTCCAGAAGCGTTAAGTGGTACCGGTGTCAAATTTTGCTTTTTTTGTTAAAAGGAGCCTTTATGGAAAAACAGACCCTGGAGAAAGTCTTCGAATACGCCTCGTCCCCGGTGCATGGCACGCTCTCGCGCAAACTGCGCAAGGGTGTGAAAATCCAGGTGAACGAGGGTACCATCTTCGAGGGGGCCACGCTTTTCCTGGGCGACGAGTTCGTGCGCGTCACCCAGAAGATCGGCGAGGAAACGCGCAACACCTACTATGCCTGGGACAAAATCTGCTGCGTGACCACCATCGGCAAGGTCGAAGAGTAACAACGTCATTCCCCGGCTGACCGGCCGCAAACCGGCCTCCCGGGTTGCCCGAATCCGGTCCGCGCCGGCACCCCTCTCCCGACGTGGACCACACGCCGCCCCATCTCTCCACGGGGCGGCGTTCTTCTTTTCAAATTTGGGAAAATAAAACGAGGAGGACGAACGCCTCCGGCGGCGCTAACAGGGCTACCGCCCTCTGGACTCCCTTCCGAGGGCGCGCAGTGGTGTCGCCCTGTTTCGAGGAACGGCCCGTTTGCCCCTCGAAACCGGCACGGCGGTTCGTGGCAATGCCAGGCCTTGCGGCGCGCAATGGCATATCCCCATTGCCCACAGGACGATAATGACTATCTCTTTCAAGAGAGGAGAGAGAACCCTGCTTCGAAGCAGGAGGATGTTATGGAACGACTGACCAGCACCTACAAGGGCTACCGGATCGAACTCACGCCCGGCGGCGATTACTGCGCCACCTTCAGCGCGGACATCCGCTCCCCCTCGGGGCACGTGTCCCACCTGGGCACGGCCGGCAACACCGAGGAAAGCGCCCTGTCCCGCGGCCGTGAATGGATCGATTTCGAGGAAGCCTATTCCCGCCGGAACTAGGCGCTCGCGGGGGCTGACGCCCCTGGCCCTTTGCGCCGATTGATGCTACCCCCGGGGCCGATTTCGACCTTGGGGGTAGCTGCATCATGCCATCGATTCCCGTCACCGTGCTCACCGGCTTTCTCGGCGCCGGCAAGACCACGCTGCTCAATCGCGTCCTCTCCGAGGACCACGGCCGCAAATTCGCCGTCATCGTCAACGAGTTCGGTGAGATCGGCATCGACAACGAACTGATCGTCTCCTCGGACGAGGAGATCTATCTGATGAACAACGGCTGCATCTGCTGCTCGGTGCGCGGCGACCTCATCCGCGTGCTCGGCGGCCTGGCCAGGCGGCGGGGCGCGTTCGACGGCGTGCTCCTCGAAACCACGGGCCTGGCCGACCCGGCCTCCATCATCCAGACCTTCGCCATGGACGAGGACACCCGTGACGCCTTCGCCCTGGATTCGGTCACGACGGTCGTGGACGCAGTCCACTTTCCCCGCCATGTCGCGGAGAACCGGCAGGCCCTGGAACAGGCCGTCTACGCCGACCTCGTCATCCTCAACAAGGCCGACCTCGTGGACGCCCCCGCCATGGCCGCCATCGAGGCCACGGTGCGCCGCTTAAACGACACGGCCGAAATCGTGCGCGCCACGCGTTGCGACGTGCCCGTGGCCAAACTGCTCGACCGCAAGGCCTTCGATATCGGGCGGCTGCTTTTCGGCAACCCCGCCCTGGCCGACGCGCCGGGTCACGCCCACGAGCACGACCATGGCATCGCGAGCCTGAGCCTCACCGTGGACGCGCCGCTCGACCCGGAAAAGCTCGGCGACTTCCTGGCCACGCTCCTGCGCGAACACGGCCAGGACATCTACCGCTGCAAGGGCATCATGGCCGTGGCCGGCACGACGCAACGCTTCATCTTCCAGGGCGTGCACATGTACCTCGAAACCGCCTGGGGCGCGCCGTTCAAGGACGGCGAAGCCCGGGAGAGCCGGGCCGTGTTCATCGGCCGGGGCCTCGACCGCAACGTCCTCGAAAAAGGCCTGGCCGCCTGCGCGGCCAAGGGAGGTCATTCGTGAGCTTTTCCCCAGACGCCCAGCTTCCGGGCCTTTTCACCGCGTCCCTCGACGCCTACGTCAGCGGCTGTGCCCTAAGCCCGGACGGCGGCACGGCCGCTTTTGCCCTCGGCGACGGCAGCCTCGTCCTTTTCGACACGGCCACGGGCGAAACCCGCCGCGTCACGGTCCACGCAGGCGCGGCCCAGTGTCTGGCCGCCGCGCCCCAGGGCTTTCTCACCGGCGGCGACGACGGCCAGGTAATGCTCACGCGTCCGGACGGCGAGACCATGGAACTGGCCGCCTTTCCCGGGCAGTGGATCGAGCATGCGGCCGCCAGCGCCGACGGCAGGGTGCTCGCCGTCTCGCGCGGCAAGGCCGTGGTCCTTTTCGACGGCGAAACGCTCACCCCTTCCATCTTGCCCGAACTACCCGCAACCGTCGGCGGGCTGGCCGCAAGCCCCGACGGGCGGGCGCTCGCCGCCGCGCACAACGACGGCGTGCGGGTCTGGGCGCCGCCGCGACCGGGCGCGCCCGGCAACGCCTTCGACGGTCCCGGGTCCAACCTGACCCTGGTCTTTTCGCCGGACGGCACCAAAATGGCCTGCGCCACCCAGGACAAGAGCGTGCGCGTCTACGACCTGGACCAGGCCGCGGGGTATCTGCTGGAAGGCTATCCGGCAAAGGTGCGCTGCCTGTCCTTTTCCCCGGACGGCAACACGCTGTGGACCGGCGGCGAGCAGGCGTTCGTGGGCTGGCCCGTGGATGCGGCCACGGACCCGGCCGCGCGCGAGGCGCTCGTGTTCGGCGCGTTTGAGCACGGCCTGCTCGGGGCCGTGGCCCCCCATCCGACGCTGCCGCTCGTGGCCGGCGGTTTCGACGGCGGCGTGGTCTTTCTCGGCAGCCCCGAGCGCAAGGGCGCGGCACCCCTGCTCGTGCTGGAAAACCGACGCGTCACCTGCCTGTCCTGGTCGGCCGACGGCCGACGGCTGGTCGGCGGCGGCGACGGCGGCGCGGCTTTTTGCATGGATATGGCGGGATAGAAAAAGGCGGAAAGAAGCCTCCGGCGGCCAGGAGGGGCCAAGGGGCCCCTCCTGGACCACCCCCAAGGGGATGGGGCGTGCCGGAGTTTTCGCACGGCAGCCGTGAGATGTTGAGAATCTACGGGGTGCAGCTTGCGTTCGACTGCCCGGCGAGGAGTTCCCGGATGGCGCGCTGCACCTCGTCCAGGACCGCAAGCACCGCGCCGGCCGCCTCGCGGGAGGCGACGGCGTTTCCGGCCAGGGCGGCCTCCTGGAGCCGGCGCGCGTCGTCGGCCAGCCCCCGGGCGCGAAGCGGCACGGCCATGCCGAGCAAGGTGTGGGCCTGGTCGGCAACCGCCTTCCAGTCGCCGCTCTCCAGGGACGTGCGCAGCAATGCCCCCACGGCCGGGCTCTCCTCCAGGAAAAGGCGGCTGATCTCCCGGGCGAACTCGCGCTTGCCGCGCTGTTCGTAATACCCCATGTCCATGAGCGCACGGGGCGCGTCCTCCACGCAGCGCCGCCCGTCGCCCGACCGCGCAAGCACACGGCGCATGACCGTGAACAATTCGTCCACGTCCACAGGCTTAGACACGTAATCGTCGAGGCCCACGGACAGGAAGCGTTCGCGGTCGCCCTTCATGCTGTAGGCGGTCAGGGCCACGATGGGCAGACGCTGCGCCGCCTCGCCCACCTCGCCGGCCCGGATGCGCCGCGTGGCCTCGACACCGTCCATCTCGGGCATCTGGATGTCCATGAGCACCACATCCACGGCCGTTTCCCCCAAAAGGGCGAGCGCTTCGCCGCCCGAGCCGGCAATGCACACCTCGCAGCCGGCCTCGACCAGGAAATGCCGCAGGAAGAGCCGGTTGACCTGATTGTCCTCGGCCAAGAGCACCCGCAGCCCGGCGAAACTCCCCGTGCCTTCGGCCGTATCCCTCTGCGCCGGCTCCCGTCGGGCCTCCTGGGCCGGACGCAGGGAGACCGTGAAGGCGAACACGCTGCCCTTGCCGGGCGTGCTTTCGACGCCGATAGTCCCGCCCATCATTTCCACCAGCCGCCGGCTGATGGCCAGTCCCAGCCCCGTGCCGCCATAGAGCTTGGAGCGGGACTGCTCGAGCTGGGAGAAGACCTGGAACAGCGCGGGCATCCGCTCGGGCGGGATGCCGATGCCGGTGTCGCGCACGGCGCAGGCCACGCGCATGGGATCGCCCGGCCGGTCCAGGCGCACGGACACGGCCACTTCGCCCTTGTCCGTGAACTTGAGCGCATTGCCGACCAGATTGCGCACCACCTGCATGAGCCTGTCCGGATCGCCGTGCAGGATTTCGGGGAGGTGGGGATCGATGCGCAGCGACAGCTTGAGGCCCTTTTGCCGCGCCGAGAAATGAAACGGCTTCATGGTGCGGTCGAGCGTCTCGCGCAAGTCGAAATCCACCGGCGAGAACTCCATCTTGCCGGCCTCGATCTTGGAAAAATCCAGGATGTCGTTGACGATCCCGAGCAGTGAGCGCGAGGAATCGAGGATCATCTCCAGGTTTTCCCGCACTTCCGGCCGTGGGGCCATGCCGAGCGTCATCTGCGTCAGGCCGATGATGCCTGAAAGCGGCGTGCGGATCTCGTGGCTCATGTTGGCGAGAAAGCCGCTCTTGGCTTTGTTGGCGGCTTCTGCCTGGCTGCGCGCCCGTTCCAGGTCGCGTTCGCGGCCGTGGTTTTTCAAGTGGGCGAGCACCCCCTCGCCCAGTAGACGCAAGCGGCCGACATCGGTCTCGGCATACGGCTCGGTCTTGTCGATGACGGCCAGCAGCAGCCGCGATGCCTCGCCGTCCGCCACCGGCACGACGACGTGCCGTCGCGCGGGGACCAGTCCGGGCAGGCCCTCGCCTTCACCGACCGCCATGTTGCAGACCACGGGCACAAGCGCGTCCCAGTCGTCGGAATCGATGCCGACGCAGGACTGATGAAAGGAAGCGATGTCCGGCGGCAGGCCGAAGGCGGCCAGGGCAGCGGGATTGGCTGCGAGCAGTTCCAGGCCCCTGTGCTTGGGGTCGTACACCGCGCAAAGCCCCGCCCGGCTGCCGGTCAGTGACACGGCCATGGACAGCGCGGCAGCGCCAAGGGTTTGCAGGGAGACATCACGCATGCGCCCCAGGCGCAGCAGGGCCTCCAGGGTCCGCGTGTGCAGGGCGCGTTCCTCGGCGGCGCGCCGGGAATCGGTCACGTCAAGGACGTGGGAAATGAAATAGTCGGGCCGTCCTGCAGCGTCGCGTACGAGCCGGGCCGAGACCCGGCCCCATATCTGCCGGCCCGTGGCGTGGATGTAGCGCTTCTCGAAACGAAAATGCTCCCGTCTGCCGCTTAGGGCCAGGGCGATGTACCGGGGGCTGACGCCGCGGTCGTCTGGATGGGCGAGGCCGTTTATGTCCATGGTCAGGAGACGTTCGCGGTCGAGGCCGAAGAAGTCGCACAACGCCTCGTTGACGCGCAGGAAGCGCCCGCTGACGTCCACGATGCAAAGCCCCTCGTTTGCCCCTTCGAAAGCCATGCGGAAAAGCGCTTCGCTCGCCGCGAGCGCGGCTTGGCCTCGGCGTTTTTCCGTGACATCCGTGACCACGGCCAGGAAGCGGACGAAGCGGCCCGAGGCATCGCTCTCCCCCACCCCGGATACGACCACGTCCAGGATCCGGCCGTCCCGCGCCACCATCCTGTAGGCCCGTTCCATCGGCCGCTCCTGCGCGACCATGTTCGCGAGCGATTCCCGGAAGGGCTCCCGGGATTCGGGCGAAAGGAAGTCGGCGAAATTGCGCCCCACCACCTCCTGCTCCGCGTAGCCGAGTGTTTCCAGCCAGCAGGCGTTGACCGTCAACAGCCGACCGACCGCGTCGATGGCATGCAACATGACCGGAACATTGCGAAAAAACGACGTCAGGCGCGCAAGCGCTTCCCCGCGTCCGTATCCTGCGTCCATGAAACGAACTCCTCGCCCCGTTTCCCGGGAACTGGCCTACCCCCTTAGCCCAGCCGGAGCGTGATGACAACGCCGCGGACGAAACCGGCCGCTCTCCCGGCGCGCCGCTTGTCCCCGGACCGGCTTTGTTGCTATGTTCGCCCGCACAGGGCTTTTCGCGCCCCGATCCGCCTTCCTGGAGAATGCACATGCAACACACGCAATGCCTGATCATCGGCTCCGGCCCGGCCGGGCTTTCCGCCGCCATCTACACGGCCCGCGCCGGCATGGACACGGTGGTCGCCGGCTGCGAACCCAAAATCGCCGGCGATTACGATATCGACAATTATTTCGGCTTTCCCGAAACCATCTCCGGCCGCGAGCTCATCACCCGCGGCGTGCGCCAGGCCGAACGCTTCGGCGCGCGCCTGGCATGCGAACGGGTGCTCGCCGTGCATGCGGGCGAGGACGGCGCATTCCACGTCGTCACGGACAAGAACGAATACGAGGCCAAGGCCGTGGTCATCGCCGCGGGCGTGGCCCGGGTGCGCCCGGGAATCGCCAACATCGCCGACTACGAGGGCAAGGGCGTCTCGTATTGCGTGAGCTGCGACGGCTTCTTCTTCCGGGGGCGCAAGGTGGTGGTGGTCGGCGAGGGCAACTACGCCGCCAACCAGGCGCTGGAACTGACCAATTTCACCAAGGACATCGCTATCTACACCCAGGGCAAGGAAACGGCCATGGGCGACGGGTTCGCCGCCAAGCTCGATGCGGCCGGCATCCCGGTCTCCGCAGCCAAGGTCGTGCGCCTTTCCGGCGAACCGGCCATGACCGCTGCCGTGCTCGAGGACGGGAGCGCAGTGGCGGCCGAGGGGCTTTTCGTGGCCATGGGCCAGGCCTCGGCCCTGGATTTCGCCAAGACGCTCGGCGTGACGACGCGCGGGGCGTTCATCGAAGCGGACCACGAACAGAAGACGAACGTGCCCGGGGTGTTCGCGGCCGGCGACTGCGTGGGGCATTTCATGCAGATCAGCGTGGCCGTGGGCGAAGGGGCCAAAGCCGGCCGGGCGGCCATCGCGCACGTCAAGGAGCTGGCGGAGAAGACCGGGGCGTAGGGTTGCGGCGCGCCACACTCTTGACAGATTGCGCATCTGCGGCTTATAAAAACAAGTTCGCGAATACGGCATGGGCCTATAGCTCAGTTGGTAGAGCCACCGGCTCATAACCGGCAGGTCCCAGGTTCGAATCCTGGTGGGCCCACCACGAAGGATACATGGCCATCCAGACCGTTCCCAGCGCCGCCACGGCGCATGCGACAATCCGGCCCCGGCGCTTTGCCCAGGTCATGATGCAAGCCTTCCCTCCGGCGTCATGCGCGTAACCGACCTCCTTGCCATCGTCGAGGCCACGGCCGATCCCGGCCGGGCCGCTTCCTGGGACCGCAGCGGCGTACAGATCGCGGGCACGCGGGAAACCTGCGACAAACTCGCCGTGGCCCTGGACCCGACGCCAGGCTTCGTGGCCGAGGCCCTGACCTGGGGCGCGCAGGTCCTGCTCGTCCACCATCCCCTGAGCCTTTCCCCGCGCCTGCCCGACCGCGTGGACGATTACCACCGCGTCCTGGCCATGGTCCTGTCGAGCAGGGCCTGGCTCTACGCCGCGCACACCTCCCTGGACACGGCCGTGGACGGGCCGCCCGCCTGGCTCGCCGAGGCGCTCGGACTCACGGACCGCCGCGTGCTGGAGCCGGCCGGCAAGACGCCCTTTCTCGCGGCGCGCTGGAACGTCGCCGCGCCCGAAGCCGCGCGAAACGCCCTGGAAGCGCTCCCGGGCGTGACCCTCGCTCCGTCCGCGCCGGGGAGGCTCGAAGCGGTCTTTCCCCAGCGCCTCAAGGCCCGCGCCTGCGACGCCGTGGCTGCGGCCAGCCCGGAAGCCGTCCTTTTTTCCCTTGCCGCGCTTGCCGCGCCCGCGGAAACCTACGGCTACGGCTGCGTCGGCGCGCTGCCCGAGCCCCTGCCCTTCGCCGCGCTCCTCGGCCGGCTGGCGGCGCTTTTGCCGCGCAGCTTTTTCCCCATGGCCGGCGAGGAACCGGAAACCGTCGCCACCCTGGCCTATTGCCCCGGCTCCGGCGCGGACATGGCCGGACGCGCCTTCGACGCCGGCGCCGACGTGTACCTCACCGGCGACCTCAAGTACCATCAGGCCCTGGCCGTGCCGCCGGGCAAATGCGTCCTCGACGTGGGGCACTTCAGTCTCGAAGAGGTGATGCTGCGCCGCTTCGCCGAGGACCTTGCCGCAACCCTTGGACCCAAGGGACCTGCCGTGCGCTTTTTCCCCGGAAACGACCCGTTTTCGGCGTACGTCCCCCAAGGGGCCTCGCCCCGGGGAACCGAATAACCATGCGGAGAACCCCATGTATCTGAAACAGATCGAACAGCTGGTGGTCTTGCAGAAGGTGGATGACGAGATCGTCCTGCTCCAGGAAGAGCTCAAAAAGGCCCCCCTGCGCATAACCGAACTGGAAAAGAGCCGCCAGGAAATCGAAGACAACGCCGCGATCATTCGCGACAAGCTCAAGTATCTGACCGACCAGCAAAAGCGCCTGGAGGGCGAGATCGAAACCGACTCCATGCGGCTCAAAAAGAGCAAGAGCAAGATGATGCAGGTCGGCAACTCCAAGGAATATCACGCGATGATGCGTGAGATGGACAACCTGGAAAAGCAGAACCGCGGCCGCGAAGAGGAAAAGATCACCGTCGCCGAGGAGCTGGCCCGCCAGAACCTGGAGCTCAAGTCCATCGACGAGCAGACGACCGAACTCGACGCCGAACTGGCCGTCGCCCGCCAGAGCCTGGACGAACGCCTCGCCGTGGCCAAGGCCCGGCTTGCCGAACTCGACGCCCGCCGCGCCGAAGCCTGCACCGCCGTGCCCAAGCCCATCCTGCAGCGCTACGAATTCATTCGTTCGCGCCTGAAAAACCCGGTCATCGTGCATGTGGAGGCCGGCATCTGCTCGGGCTGCCACATCTCCATCCCGCCCCAGTCCTTCATCGAGCTGCAAAAGGGCATCCAGATTCTGAGCTGTCCCAATTGCCAGCGCCTGATCTACTGGCGCGACCATATCGCCCCCGATCCGGAAGAGGTGGCAGCCGCCGAGGCCGCTGCCGCCGATGCGCCGGAGGAATAGCCATTCCCGGGACGCCGCTGCCGCAGGGGAGCGGCGTCCTTTTTTTCCGACCCGCTTTCCCGGGCGCGACGCCGCAGACGTCCTTCCCTACCGGAAAGCCCCCTGCGACAACGCGCCAGGAGCCGGACATGCCCGTGCGCGCCTCCCTTGTCCGCCTTGCGGCGTCGCTGCTCCTGCCGGCGGCGCTCGCCGTCCCGGAGCGACCCGCCATGGCCCAGCAACCGGACACTCCCCTCCCCGTCGTCATCGGCCACCGCGGCGCGTGCGGCTACCGGCCCGAGCACACGCTGGCCTCCTACGCGCTGGCCATCGACATGGGCGCGGACTGCATCGAGCCCGACCTCGTGCCGACGAGGGACGGAGCGCTCATCGCCCGCCACGAAAACGAAATTTCCGGCACCACCGACGTGGCCGAGAAATTTCCGGACCGCAGGACGACCAAGACTATCGACGGCGTGCCCGTCACCGGGTTTTTCACGGAAGACTTCACCTTGGCCGAGATCCGGAACCTGCGCGCGCGGGAGCGCCTGCCCTTTCGCGACCATGGCTTCGACGGGCGCTATCCGGTCCCCACCTTCGAGGAGATCGTGGCCCTGGCGCGGCGCAAGGAAAAGGAAACGGGCCGGGTCATCGGCCTCTATCCCGAAACCAAGCACCCGACCTATTTCCGCTCCATCGGACTGTCCCTGGAGCCCCGGCTTGTGGAGATCCTGCGCCGCAACGGCTACGACACGCCGGACGCGGCCGTGTACGTCCAGTCCTTCGAACCGGGCAGCCTCGAAGCCCTGCGTGAAATGACGCCGGTCCGCCTGGTCCTGCTTTTGGGCGCGCCGGAAAAACGGCCCTACGATTTCACTGCTTCCGGCGATCCGCGCACCTACGGCGACCTGGCGACGCCCGCGGGATTCGCGTCCATCGCCCGCTTCGCCTCGGGCATCGGCCCGGACAAGCGCCGCATCGTGCCGCAAAACCCGGACGGAAGCCTTGGCGGCCCGACCAGCCTCGTGGCCGACGCCCATGCCGCGGGCCTGTTCGTCCATGTCTACACCTTCCGCGACGAACCCCGTTTCCTGGCCCCGGCCTACGCTGGCGATCCCTTTAAGGAGTACTTGAGCTTTTACGCCCAGGGCGTGGACGGCGTGTTTTCGGACTTCCCGGATACGGCCCTGGCCGCGCGCACGGCGTTCGCCAAGGGCCACCAGGCCCGACCCCCGGGGATCAGGTGAAGATCTCCAGGCCAGTGGATTATAGGTAGCCCCAAGCCCCATCCCGTAAAAAGGAGACAGTCCATGTCCGAGCACTGCCGCATTCGCCGCGTCCTTGCGGCGCTCATCCCGCCGTCCGTCATGGTCCTGTCCCTGGCCGCCGCCGCGGTCGCCGGGGACAAACCGCCGGTCAAATTCACCCCGGGCTCCGACAGCGCCAGCCTCAAAGGCGATATCCAGGGGATGGATCGCGACATTTACCCCATTACGGCAAAAGCCGGGCAGACCATGCAGGTAACGGTGACCAACAAACGCAAACTGGTGCTGTTTCACATCCAAAAGCCAGGCAAGGAAGAAGCCTATCTGCCCAAGGCGGGCGAAGAGGACGACGCCACGCAGTGGAAAGGCGTTCTGCCCGTAAGCGGCACGTACAAAATCATCGTCGGCGCCATGCGGGGGGACGACACCCGCTACGTTCTGGATGTCCGGATTACGAAATAGAGAGGAAAACGGCGTGGGCAACCCCGCCAGCGCCATTGCAGTGCACAAGCAACCCGTCCCGGGATAGGTTTCCCGGCGTACGGGGCACGGCGGCGACAGACAAGGAAACGGATTGCCGCAACAGGGAACCGGCCGTATCCGATGCATCGCAACTTGACGCTGCGTCGGGAAGCTTGCTAGATTGTAGATTATTCACGACACAGATTCCGCATATTCGTAGCCGAGGCCGGCTTCGCGCAATTCCAGGCGCAACGTCTCTCCGACGATACGGGGACTTTCCGGGCAATCCTGCCGCAAAGGCCACAGGTTCGGCATCGATGAACGCGATTCCCACGAGGCTTTGGCTGTGCGCGGCGTTATTGCTCGTCCTGGGCTTGTGCGGCTGCATGAAGCTCGGTCCCGATTTCAAGCGGCCGGGCGTTTCGACCTACGACAGCTGGAGCGAGGGCGGCACGGACGGTCTTTCCGCGCGACTCCCGGTGCAAAACGAATGGTGGGAGGTCTTCGGCGACCCTGAGCTCACAAGGCTCGTCCGCGCCGCATTCGAAAGCAACCTGCCCCTGCGCGTGGCCGGATTGCGCGTCGTCGCGGGCCGGGCCCAGCTTGGCATCGCCGTCGGCGAGCTCTATCCCCAGTCCCAGACCGCTTCCGGCGGCTACACCTACACTAAGGAAAGCCGTCTCGGCCCGACCTGGCCCCAGCCGAGCACCGAATCCAAGACCACCTCCCCGGACCAGATCTGGCAAAATACCGTGGCCCTGAGCGCCGCCTGGGAGCTCGACTTCTGGGGCAAATACCGACGCAACATCGAATCCGCCGACGCCGCCATGCAGGCCTCGGCCGCCGACTACGACAACGCCCTGGTGAGTCTGGCCGGCGACGTGGCCCGGACCTACCTCGACCTGCGCATCAACCAGGCCCAGCTCGACATCGCCCGGCAAAACGTGGAGCTGGAAACCGAGGGCCTCAAGATCGCCGAAGCCCGTTTCCGCTACGGCGCGACCAGTGAACGCGACGTGCAGCAGGCCAAGACCATGCTGCTGTCCACCGAAGCCACCATCCCGGGCTTTGTCAGCGCCATCCAGAAAAACCGGCATGCCCTGTCCGTGTTGCTCGGCCTGCCGCCGAACCAAGCTCCGGAAGGCCTGTCCGAGTCCAAGGGCATTCCCGCGCCGCCGTGGGAGATCGCCGTCGGCGTGCCGGCCGACCTGCTGCGCCGCCGGCCGGACGTGCGCGCCGCGGAGTTCGCGGCCATGGCCCAGTGCGCGCAGATCGGCGTGGCCAAGGCCGACCTTTTTCCCTCGTTTTCCCTCGTCGGCAGCATCGGCTTCCTGGCCAGCAACGTCGGCGTGTTCAAGCTGTCCGAGCTGTTGTCGCAAAAGGGCTTCACCGGCCAGTTCGCGCCGCAGTTTTCCTGGAACCTCTTCAACTACGGCCGCATCGTCGACAACGTGCGCGTGCAGGACGCCAAGTTCCAACAGCTGCTCATCCAGTACCAGCAGACCGTACTCACGGCCCTGCGCGAAGTGGAAGACGCCCTGGCCGCCTACATCGGCGCGAACGCCCAGGTGGCGTCCCTGGCCAAGGCGGCCGACGCGGCCAAGCGCTCGGCGGAACTGGCCTTCATCCAGTACAGCGAAGGCAAGACCGACTACACCACCGTGCTCGTGGCCCAGCAGCAGCTGCTCAAGCAGCAAAACGACCTCGTGCTGATGCAGGGACAGGTCGCGACCACCCTCGTCGCCCTCTACAAGGCCCTGGGCGGCGGCTGGGAAGTGCGCCAGGGCATGCCCTACGTGCCCGAGGACGTGCGCCGCGAGATGGAAAAGCGCACATGGTGGGGCAGGCAGATGCGGGAGAACCCGGAAAAGATCACGGACCCGCAAAAACGTAACCTGTTGTGGTACGCGCCGGACATGTAGCTTGGCGCGTGCCGGCCGCAGGACACGACGGGAAATTTCCATCCAGCGGTCCGCCCAAGGCGGCCGGCGCAACCCTCACCGCGGCGGATTGTCCATGCACACGCTCCACAAAAAGCTCGTTTTGCCCCTGGCCGCCCTCGTCGCCGTCACCACGGCCCTTTTCGTCCTCTCCAGCTGCAAAAACGGCAATGAATACGTGCCGCCGCCCGCGCCCAAGGTCCGGGTGGCCAAGCCGGAGAAGCGGGACGTGACGGATTACCTGCAGTTCACCGGCAACACCCAGGCCGTCAACTCGGTCGATCTGCGCGCCCGCATCGAAGGCTTCCTGGTCAAACAGGCCTACGTCGACGGCGCGGACGTCAAGAAGGGGCAACTCCTCTTCGTCATCCAGCCCGAACCCTACGAGGCCAAGGTCCAGGAAGCCAAGGCCGGGCTGCAAAGCCAACTGGCCGGGCTGCACCAGGCCGAGATCGAATACGTGCGCGCGAAAAACCTGCTGCGCGAGAAAGCCGGCCCGGACACGGACGTGGTCAAGTGGGACGCCCAGCGCGAGCAGTACAAGGCCGGTGTGGAAAACGCCAAGGCGCAGATCGAGCTCGCCGAGATCAACCTGAGCTACACCCGGGTCCTCGCGCCCTTCGACGGCCGGGTCAGCCGGCGCAACGTGGACGTGGGCAACCTCGTCGGCGGCGGCGAGAAAACCCTGCTCGCCACCATCATCAGCTACGACCCCATGTACGTCTACTTCACCCTGGGCGAGCGCGACCTGCTGCGCCTCCAGGCCAGCCGCAACGGTTCCGCCGCCCCGGGCCAGCACGTCAAGATCCCGGTAGAGGTCGGCTTCAGCGATTCGACCGCCTATCCCTACAAGGGATTCCTGGACTACTACGGCCTCGGCATCGACCCCAAGACCGGCACCATCCTGCTGCGCGCCGAATTGCCCAACGCCGACGAGAAGATCGCGCCCGGGCTTTTCGCCAGGGTGCGCATTCCGCTCAAGGACCGCCCCGGCCTGCTCGTGCCGGACACCGCGGTGGGCCAGGACCAGACCGGACATTTCGTCCTGCTTCTAAACGACCAGAACGTGGTGGAACAACGCCCCGTCACCATCGGCTTCGCCGTGGACGACATGCTCGTGGTGGATAAGGGGCTCAGCGGCGACGAGCGGGTCATTGTCAGCGACCTGCAGCGGGTCCGGCCCGGCGGCAAGGCCGAGCCCCTGCCCGATGCGCCCAAGGCGCAGGACGCCGCGCCCAAGGCGAAAGACGCCGCGCCAAAGACGCCGGCCGCCGGAGCCAAACCCTAGGGGCCGCCATGTTCTCCAAATTCTTCATCGAACGGCCGGTCCTGGCCAACGTGCTCGCGGTGCTGATCATGCTCCTCGGCGTGGTCACCCTGCTCGGCCTGCCCGTGGCCCAGTACCCGGACATCACGCCTCCCACGGTCCAGGTCACGACCAGCTTTCCCGGCGCAAGCCCGCAGGTGATCATCGATTCCGTGGCCGCGCCCATCGAGCAGCAGGTCAACGGCGTGGAGCAGATGCTCTACATGAGCTCCAACAGCGCCTCGGACGGTTCCTACACCCTGACCGTGACCTTCGAGGTCGGCACCAACGTGGACATGGCCACGGTGCTCGTCCAAAACCGCGTCAACCAGGCCATGGCCCGCCTGCCCCAGCAGGTCCAGGCGCAGGGCGTCACGGTGCAGAAGAAGTCCACGGCCATCCTGATGTGCGTCACCCTGGAATCGCCTGACGGCGCGTACGACAGCCTGTTCCTGTCCAACTACGGCTACCTGCGCGTGCGCGACGAACTCTCCCGCATCCCCGGCGTCGGCTCCGTCACGGTCAACGGCAGCGATGAATACGGCATGCGCATCTGGCTCGATCCGGACAAGGTCAAGACCTATGGGCTCACGGCCCAGGACGTGGTCAACGCCGTGTCCCAGCAGAACGTCCAGGTCGCGGCCGGCCAGATCGGCCAGCAACCGGCCCCGGACGCCATGCACTTCCAGTACATGATCCAGACCCAGGGCCGCCTGGACGAGGTCAGCCAGTTCGAGGACATCATCCTCAAGACCGACTTCAACCAGACCGGCCAGGTCCTGCGCGTCAAGGACGTGGCGCGCGTGGAACTCGGCAGCAAGACCTACGACCTGTTCGCCCAGAAAAACGGCAAGCCGGCCAGCATCATCGCCATCTACCTGCTGCCCGGAGCCAACGCCCTGCAGACGGCGGACATGATCAAGGCGTCCATGAAGAAGCTCGCCAAGGACTTCCCGCCGGGCCTCGTCTACAACATCCCCTTCGACACCACGCGCTTCGTCAACCAGGCCATCCACGACGTCTACAAGACGCTGATCGAGGCCGGCATCCTGGTGCTTCTGGTCATCATGCTCTTCCTCCAGGACTTCAAGGCCATGCTCGTGCCCGCGACGACCGTGCCGGTCACCATCCTCGGCGCGTTCATCGCCATGGCCATGCTCGGTTTCTCCGTCAATCTCGTGACGCTGTTCGGCATCATCCTGGCCATCGGCATCGTGGTCGACGACGCCATCATCATCGTGGAGGGCACGGCCCACCACATCGAACACGGCAGCACGCCCCACGACGCGGCCATCCAGACCATGAAGGAGCTCTTCGGGCCCATCATCGGCATCACCCTGGTGCTCATCTCGGTCTTCCTGCCGGCCTCGTTCCTGCCCGGCATCACCGGCCAGCTCTACCGCCAGTTCTCGCTGGTCATCGCCGCGACCGCCGTGATCAGCGCCCTAAACGCCGCCACGCTCAAACCCACCCAGTGCGCCCTGTGGATGAAGCCGCACAAGGGCGAGCTCAACGCCTTTTTCCGGGGATTCAACGCCGTCTACATGCGCTGCGAGAACGTCTACGCCGGCATCGTCGGCTTCCTGGTCCGCCACGCCAAGGTCGCCATGCTCGGCTACGTCGTGCTCATCGCCGTCACCTTCATCGGCTTCTCCGCCCTGCCCACGGGCTTTTTGCCGGAAGAGGACCAGGGCTACGCCATCGTCAGCGTCCAGCTGCCGCCGGCGGCGTCGCTGACGCGCACGGCCGCGGTCATCAAGCAGATCGACGATTTCCTCAAGGACGCGCCGGGCGTGGCCGACTGGATCACCTTCGGCGGCATGTCCATCCTCGATTCTCTCAACCAGCCCAACATGGCGGCCATCTTCATCACCTACACCGACTGGGACAAGCGGCCCAAGGGCGTGACCCAGGCGACCATCCTGCGCTACGTGCAGGGGCGCCTGGCCACCCTGCAGGACGCCGTGGCCTTCGTCATGGTCCCGCCGGCCATCCAGGGCCTCGGGCAGGCCGGCGGCTTCCAGATGATGGTGGAGGACCGGGGCAACCTCGGCCCGGTCGCGCTGCAAAACGCCTGTCGCAGCCTGATCGACGTCGGGCGCACCCAGACGGGGCTGACGCCCCTCAACGTCACCTACAACGCCTCCACCCCGCAGATCTACGCCGACATCGACCGCACCCAGGTCCAGTACAAGGGCGTGAGCTTCAACAACCTCTTCAGCACGCTGTCGACCTACATGGGCTCGACCTACATCAACGACTTCAACAAGTTCGGCCGCGTCTACCAGGTGCGGGCCCAGGCCGAGTCGCGCTTTCGCCTAAGCGCCGCGGACGTGATGCAGCTCGAGGTGCGAAACGACAAGGGCGAGATGATGCCCCTGTCCGCGGTCACCGCCATCAAGGACATCCTCGGGCCCACGGTGCTCACCCGCTACAACCTCTACACGTCGGCCTCGGTCTACGGCTCGGCGGCCGCCGGCTTCAGTTCCGGCCAGGCGCTTTCGCTCATGGAGCAGATGGCGCAAAGCAACCTGCCCTCGTCCATGGGCATCGACTGGACCAACATGTCCTACCAGGAGAAAAAGGTCGGCAACCAAGCCTACCTGATCTTCGCCCTGGCCGTGGTCCTGGTCTATCTGGTGCTCGCGGCGCAGTACGAAAGCTGGTGCACGCCCACGGCCGTCATCCTGGTCGTGCCCCTGGCGCTGCTCGGCACCATGGTGGCGCTGATGGTGCGCGGCATGGACAACAACGTCTACACGCAGATCGGCGTGGTGCTGCTCATTGCCCTGGCCAGCAAGAACGCCATCCTCATCGTGGAATTCGCCCGCGAGCACCGCGCCCGGGGCGTGCCGATCCCCCAGGCCGCCGTGGAAGCGGCACGGCTGCGTTTTCGCCCCATCATCATGACCTCGTTCGCCTTCATCCTCGGCGTGGTGCCGCTGCTCACCGCCGCGGGCGCAGGCGCGGCCAGTCAGCGGGCCGTGGGCACGGCCGTCTTCGGCGGCATGGTCGCCTCGACGCTCCTCGCCGTGCTCGTCGTGCCGGTCTTCTTCGTGCTGGTGCAGGGATTCGCGGAACGGGTGCTCGGCGTGGACAAGCCCAAGCCCGAAGCCGCCCAGGATGCGCCCGATAAGGCCGTGGAAGAGGAAAAGCACTAGGCCGCGATTCATTCTTTGCCCCCGCCTGCCGCCGGCTTGTGCACCGCGTGGCCGCCAGTTGTCAACGTTCGGGAGGAACCATGCCGTTTACTCGTGCTGCTCCCTGGCTGGCGGGGATGGGGCGGATCACGCCCGCAGCGGACCTGCTGGCCGGGTTGACGCTCTGGGGCGTGCTCGTGCCCGAGGCCCTGGCCTATGCGGGCATGGCGGGGATGCCGGCCTCGGCGGGCCTGTACACCCTGCTCGCCTCGCTGCCGCTGTATTTCCTCTTCGGCGGCAGCCCCGTGCTGGTGTGCGCCGCGACCTCGGTGGAATCCATCATGATGGCGGCCGCGGTCGCCCCCCTGGCCGGGGGAGACGCGGCGCGCTACCTGGCCCTCATGGCGCTGTTCGTCGCAACGACCGGGATCGTCTTTCTCGCCGGCGGCTTGCTGCGCCTGGGACGCGCCACGTCCTTTCTTTCCAAGCCCGTGATGACGGGCTTTACCTGCGGCCTGGCGATCTTCATCGCGGCCGATCAACTGCATAAGCTGGTCGGCCTGCCCCACGGCCACGGCGACACGCTGCGGCAGATCGCGCAACTGGCCGCCGGAATCGGCCGTTGCAACCCGGCCACCGCGTGCGTCGGCTTCGCGTCGCTGGCCCTGCTCTTCGTCCTCGAACGGCTGACGCCGCGCATACCGGCCGGGCTTTGCGTCATGGCGCTCGGTCTCGTCGCCTCCAAGACGTTCGCGCTCGGGGAAACGCACGGCGTGGCCGTGGTCCACAATGTCAAGGCCGGCCTGCCCGCTCTTGCCCTGCCCCATGGCGGCATGGCCGACGTGCGCGCCCTTTTTCCGGCGGCGCTCGGGCTTGCGTTGGTGGCTTTTTCCCAGGCCCTTGGCGCGGTGCGCAGCTATGCCCCGCGCTTCAGCGTACGCGCGGACGCCGACCGGGAGCTTCGCGCCCTGGGCCTGGCCAACCTCGGCTCCGCCCTGTTCGGCGGTCTGCTCGCCGGGGGCAGCATGTCCTCCACCGCCGTCAATGTGGCGGCCGGGGCGAAAAGCCGCGTCGCCACCCTGGTCACGACGGTGCTGGTCGTGCTGACGCTGACGTTCTTCACTCCCGTTTTCCGCGGCCTGCCCGAGGCCGTGCTCGGCGCCGTGGTCATGCACGCCGTGATCAAGCTCTTCAACCTCTCCGAACTCCGACGATTCCGCCGCATCAACCCCGTCGAATTCGCCCTGGCCATGCTGGCGCTTGCGGGCGTGGTGCTGCTCGACATCCTGCCGGGACTGGTCCTTGCGGTGGCGGCGTCGCTCACGCGCCTGCTCATGGTCGCAAGCGACGTCAACCTCACCGTCATGGGCGAACTGGCAGGCTGCGGGCCGCTTTGGGTGGATACGGCCCAGCATCCCGGAGCGAGGGAGGTTCCCGGCGTGCGCGTGCTTCGCATGGACGGGACGCTTTTTTTCGCCAACTCCGAAAAATTCCGCGCCGCCGTGCTCGCTTTGGCTTGCCAGGCGCCCGTGCCCGGGGCCGTGGCCATCCAACTGCGGGCCAACGGACGCCTGTGCATCACTGCGGCAGACATGCTCCGGACGCTGGCCAAGGAACTCGCCGACCACGGCTTGCACCTGGCGTTCATCGAACCGGCTCCGGCGACGCTGCGCATGCTGCGCCAAAACGGCGTGCTGGAGCTTGTCGGCGAAAAACGCGTCTATCCGAGCATCGAACGCGCCGTGGCCGATCTGCAGTCGCCGATCCGGTGATGCGCCGCGCGGACAAGGAGGAATAAAAGCAAGGGGAAGTCGTCGCGGCAATGGGCCGCAGGAATTCCATACACAACCACGAGAGGTGCCCATGCCGTCCAGGAAAGCAAGCACAGCGTGGATTCCGCGCCGGTCGGTTCTCAAGGGAGCCGGCGCATTGCTGTTCGCCCCGCTGCTCTCTGGCCTTGGCGCAAAAAGCGCTTTCGCCGCACCGTCCGCATCCCCCAAGAGCCTTCGCACATCCCCTTACAACACCCGGCTGGTGCTGCTCGGCACCACGGGCGGCATGACCTGGTGGCCGGGCTCGAACCGGGCCAGCAACTCCCAGGCCCTGCTCGTGGGCGACGCCATGTACATCATCGACCTGGGCTTCGGGGCCTGCGCCCGTCTGGCCGAAGCCTTCAACTACGGGCATTTCGTCACCATCGGCGGCCAGCGGACGCAACTGGAACTGTCCTCGTTTTTAAACAACATGCGGGCGGTGTTTTTCACCCACCTGCACATGGACCATCTCGGCGACTACCCCACGTTTCTGGAAATCGGGGCCAGGGCCGGCTATGCGGAAAAACAGCCCCTGATCATCATCGGCCCCGGCGACCGCGGACGGCTCGACGACAACAAGTCCGGCTACAAAGGCACCGTCATCCAGGCGCAAAGCTGCACCCCACCCGTGACCACCCCCACGCCCGGCACCAAAATGATGACGGACCACATCCTCCAAGCCTTTGCCCAGACCTTCAACGACTGCGCCCAGGATGAGGGCTATCCCGACATCCCGAAGTGCATCGACGTCAGGGAAATCGGCGACCCCAAAGCCATCCCCTGGCCGGCCGGGTTCGTCATCCCCGATCCGGGCAAGCCCTGGTCGGCGGACATCACCTGCCCGGCCATGGAGCCCTTCGAAATCTACAAGGACGATCGTCTGCGCGTCACGGCCATCCTGGTCGACCATTACGAGGTCTACCCCGCCTTCGCCTTCCGCTACGACACCGAGGACGGCTCCCTGGTCATTTCCGGCGACACCGGACCGGACACCAGGGGCAACCTGCAAAAGCTGGCCAAGGGAGCCGACGTCCTGGTGCACGAGGTCATCGACGACTTCTGGATCAAGGCCAGCTTCAAGGGCGTCAAGGAGGGCGATCCCGCCTGGCCGCTGTACCACCATGTCATGACCGCGCACACGAGCACCGCCGACGTCGGCAGGGTGGCGCAGCAGTGCGGCGTCAAGACCCTGGTTTTGAGCCACATCGCGCCGGCCAACACGCCTGTCGCGCGCTTGCAACTGGCCCAGCAAAACTTTTCCGGAAAATTGATCGTCGGGGAGGACCTGATGGAAATTGGCATCGGCAAACCGCACGGCCAGGCCAAAGCGTAGGGAGAAGGATCACGACGCGCGCCACGGCCGGGAACCCGCAAGGGTTTCCGGCCGTGGCG
>JAEWPX010000075.1 GCA_023399375.1 Pseudomonadota bacterium
GCCCTGCCGCGTCCAGCCGCCCGCTGTATGAGGGGGTATGAAAAAAAGACGCAGCAGAAGGCGTATTCCATTTGGGGGGCGGTATGCCGGTTTTTTATTTGACGGAGGAGCCCACGCTCTTTCCCCGGCCGAGTCTGGCCGAACCCGGCGGCCTGCTCGCCGTCGGCGGGGACCTGCGCCTGGAGCGCCTGATCGCGGCCTACCGTCGCGGCATCTTTCCCTGGTACGACGACGAGACGCCGATCCTGTGGTGGTCGCCGGACCCCCGGCCGATCCTCTTTCCCGGGCAGGTCCACGTGTCGCGGCGGCTTACGCGCACGCTGCGCTCGGGAAAATTCCGCGTGACCTTCGATACGGACTTCGGCGGCGTCATCAGGAGTTGTGCCGCCACCCCGCGCGCCGCTGGCGACGGCACCTGGATCATTCCCGAAATGATCGAAGCCTACGAGCGGCTCCATGCCGCCGGCTACGCCCACAGCGTCGAGGCTTGGCTGGACGGGGAGCTTGTCGGCGGGGCCTATGGCGTGGCCATGGGCAAGGCGTTTTTCGGCGAGTCCATGTTTCACACGGTGACGGACGCCTCCAAGGTGGCATTCGTGAGCTTGTGCCGCCGTCTGGACGCCATGGGCTTCCATTTCATCGACTGCCAGCAGGCAACGGGACATCTCTGCCGTTTCGGCGCGGTGGAGGTGCGGCGCGGGGAATTCCTCAAACGCCTGGACGTCGCCCGGGAAGAGGGCGGCGAGCCGGGACCATGGACATCCGCGCCCCTGGATGCGGGCGAGGACGCTCCCGATGCCTGCGGGTGCCGCCCGGGCGAAAGATATCGGCCGTAGCCGTTCGCGGGAGAGTGCCATGCAAAAGGAAATCGCCAACCCGTTTCCGGATCGCCGCTGCTTTTTCTGCGGCGCGGACAATCCCCAAGGCCTAGGCCTCAAATTCTTTCACGACGACGTGACGGGCGAGATTTCGACGCAGTACGTGCCCGAGGAACGCTTTGTCGGCCAGGGCGACATCCTGCACGGCGCGATTCAAATGGGGCTGCTCGACGAACTCATGGGCTGGGCCTGCGTCGTGCACACAGGTGAGATGGCGGTCACTGCGGACATGCGCTGCCGTTTCTTGCGGCCCCTGCGTATTGCCGGCAGGCCCGTGCGCGCCGTTTGCCGCGTCACGGGGCGGCAAGGCCCCAGGGTCCATATGACGGCAGCACTGACCGATGCCGACGGCGCGGTCTGCATGCGGGCCACGGGGACGTACCACATCTTGTCCCCGGAAAGATACGAATCCCTGGTTCAGGGGAACGCATCCGGGGCCGGTTGACGCGCCGGTCGGCGATCCCGGAACCGTATGCCGTGGCGGTCAGGACGCCTTCTGGCCCACGAGCTTGCGAATCTTCTGCTTCTGCAGGGCGATGATGGCTTTGAGGCGATGGCATTCGGCCTTGTAGTAGGCCAGTTCCTCCGCCGTGTCGGCAAAGGCGAGTGGCGGCGTGAAGTCGATTTGCGTGGAGCGGGGACGTTTCGTGTCCTGGGCGGCCATGGCTATGCCTTCTCCTTCCTGTCCACCCATTTTTCCACACGCAGCGGCTCGAACGCCCGCATGTCTTCGAGCAGGCCCTCGGGCGTGTCGCTCGAAAGCACCAGCCCCTTGTGCTCCACGCGCAGAAAGCCTTCCTCGGCCATGCGGGAAACGCATTCCAGGAGCGGGTCGTAGTAGTGCTGCGTGTTGAGCAGGCCGCAGGGCTTCTTGTGCAGGCCGAGTTGCGCCCAGGTGATGATCTCGCAGAACTCCTCGAGCGTGCCCATGCCGCCGGGCAGGGCGATGAAGCCGTCGGCGAGCTCGGCCATGCGCGCCTTGCGCTCGTGCATGGACGACACCACGTGCAGTTCCGTGAGCTTTGGGTGCGCCAGCTCCTTGCGGCGCAGGAAATCGGGCAGAACGCCCACGGCCTTGCCCCCGGCGGCGAGGGTGGCGTCGGCCACCGCGCCCATGAGGCCGACGCAGGCCCCGCCGTAGACGAGCGTCAGCCCCTCGGCGGCGAGCAGCCGGCCCAGGGCGTTCGCCGTATCGACATACGCCGGGTCGAACCCGGACGAGGAACCGCAAAAAACACAGACGCTCTGCATACGCGCTCCAAGGGGCCGACGCGCGGCCCCGGTCTGACGAAGGGAAAAGGCGGCAGGAACTACGTTAGTCCAACCCCTCGATGATAGGCTTGTGCTGGCTCAAGTCGAAAAAGCCCCGCACCGCAAAGGGCAGGGTGTAGTTGGGGATCTTGTCGAAATGAATAAATCCGAGATCCTTGCCCTCGGCCAGCTCCGAAAGGGCGGTCAGGCCCAGCGGAATGGGGAAGTTGAGGGCGCAGGCGTGGATTTCCGAGAGCTTGTCCTTGTACCGGGTCTTGAGGTACTCCACGAGCGCATCGCGCTCCTGTTCGGTGAAGGCCTCGAGCAGGATGCGGTGGCAGCTTTCGTAGCTGACCGGCAGGTCCGGCTGCACCGGATCGCCGACGAGGACGTCCCAGTCGTAGATTTCTTCCTCTTCCGGATCCCAGGTGGGGCGGAACAGGTGGACGGTGACGTCCTTGCGGCCCTTGAAGCTTTTGATCACCATGGACACGGTCCAGGCCCGGTCCACGGGTAGGGTGAAATCCGCCGGAACGACGTCGATTTCCATGAGCGTCTCCTTGCCCGTCACGGCTGTCCCCGGCTGCGGCGCGGCACGCGCGCCGTCGCGGGACGCCTCGGGGTTTTCGCTTTCGTTGCGCTGCGCAGGGATGTACAAGAAACCACCATGATTTTCCAGTTGGAATCCGAGTATACCCCCCAGGGCGACCAGCCCCGGGCCATCGACGAAATGGCCGCCAACCTGTCCCAGGGCGTGTCGAGCCAGGTGCTGCTCGGCGCGACGGGCACGGGCAAGACCTTTTCCATGGCCCAGGTCGTGGCCCGGCTCAACCGTCCGGCCCTGGTCATGGCTCCGAACAAGACCCTGGCCGCCCAGCTCTACAGCGAGTTCAAGGGACTGTTCCCGAAAAATGCCGTGGAGTATTTCGTCAGCTATTACGACTACTACCAGCCCGAAGCCTACCTGCCGCGCACGGACACGTACATCGAGAAGGACGCGTCCATCAACGACGACATCGACAAGCTGCGCCACGCCGCCACCCATTCGCTGCTCACACGCCGCGACGTGCTCATTGTGGCCTCGGTATCCTGCATCTACGGCCTGGGTTCGCGCGATTACTACGAGCGCATGGTGCTCTCGCTGACCGTGGGCGAGCGCATCGGCATGGAAGCCGTGCTCGCGCGGCTGGTCGAGATCCAGTACGAGCGCAACGACTACGATTTCCACCGCGGCGTCTTCCGCGTGCGCGGCGACGTCATCGAGGTGATCCCGGCCTACAGCCGCGAGCGCGCCCTGCGCCTGGAATTTTTCGACGACGAACTCGAGGCCATCCTGGAGACCGACCCGCTCACCGGCGAGGTGCTCGGCTCCATGCAGAAAGCCATCATCTTCCCGGCCAGCCACTACGTGTCCGACCGCGACAACCTGAACCGCGCCGTGTCCGACATCCGCGAGGAACTGCGCTTGCGCCTGACGGAACTGAAGACGGCCAACGACCTTCTCGCCGCGCAGCGCCTGGAAATGCGCACCATGCAGGACCTGGAGATGATCGAGGAGCTCGGCTACTGCAACGGCATCGAGAACTATTCGCGCCACCTCGACGGCAGAAAGGCCGGCGAGCCGCCGTATACGCTGCTCGACTACTTTCCCGAGGACTTCATCCTGTTCGTGGACGAGTCCCACATCACCGTGCCGCAGATCGGCGGCATGTACGCCGGCGACCGCTCGCGCAAGCAGACGCTCGTGGATTACGGCTTCCGCCTGCCCTCGGCCCTGGACAACCGGCCGCTCAATTTCGAGGAGTTCCTGAACCACATCGGCCAGGCGGTCTTCGTCTCAGCCACGCCCGGCGACTGGGAGATCCGCCGCAGCGAGGGCGTGGTCGTGGAGCAGATCATCCGGCCCACGGGCCTGCTCGACCCGGAAGTGGAAGTACGCCCGACCAAGGGACAGGTGGACGACCTCATGGCCGAATGCCGGGCCAGGGCGGCGGCGGGCGAGCGCGTGCTCGTCACCACGCTTACCAAGCGCATGGCCGAAGAGCTCAACGAATACTTCAACTCCATGGGCGTGCGCGCGCGCTACCTGCATTCGGATATTGACACCCTGGAGCGCGTGGCCATCATCAAGGCCCTGCGCCAGGGCGAATTCGACGTGCTGGTCGGCATCAACCTCCTGCGCGAGGGCCTGGACATCCCGGAAGTGTCCCTCGTGGCCATCCTGGACGCGGACAAGGAAGGATTCCTGCGCTCCGCGCGCTCGCTCATCCAGACCTTCGGCCGCGCCGCGCGAAATGCCGGAGGCCAGGTCATCCTCTACGCCGACACGGTCACCGGCTCCATGCGCGCGGCCATGGAGGAAACGGCCAGGCGGCGCGAGAAGCAGGAAGCCTTCAACCGGGAAGCCGGCATCGTGCCGCGCACCATCATCAAGGGCATGGACAGCGTGCTGGACAGCCTGTACGGCGAGGGGGGGAGCGCGGGCAGGAGTTCGGGCGGTTATGCCGCGGCCGGACGCTACGCCGCGCCGGCTCCGGGAGCGCAGGCGGCCGTGCGCGAGGAAGTCGCGGCATACGGCGACGGCATGTCCCGCAAGGCCCTGGAAAAGAAAATCAAGGTGTTGGAGCGGGAGATGCGCGAGGCAGCCAAGGCCCTGGAATTCGAAAAGGCGGCGGAGATGCGCGACCGCGTGGCGGCCTTGCGAGCGCGGCTGCTGGAGATGGGCTGAGCATGAACGCCCATCGCTCCCGGCGCATCCTGCGCCTGCACAGCCGGACGGTGCGCCTGCACCACCGGCTGGGAAGCTGGGGGCCGCTCATCGGCGGCTTCGTGGCCATGGCCACGGTGTTCTGCCTGGGCGTGTTCGGCTATATGCAGGTGGAAGGCTGGAGCTTTTTCGACAGCCTCTACCAGGTCGTCATCACCCTTTCCACTGTGGGCTTCCAGGAAGTCTACCCCCTGACCCGGGACGGCCGCATCCTCACCATGGTGCTTATCGTCTCGGGCGTTGGCACCTTCGCCTACCTGGTCGGCACCTTCACCCAGGTGCTGGTCGAGGGCCGGCTGCAACAGTACCTCGGGAGGCGGCGCATGCAAAAGATCATCGACAGCCTGAGCGACCACGTCATCATCTGCGGCTACGGCCGCATCGGCGCGGTCGTCGCCCGGGAGATACTGGCCGAGAACGTGGCCGCGGTCATTGTCGAAAATAACGCGGAAGTGATCCACAGCCTGGACGAGCAGGGCATCCCCTACGTCCAGGGCGACGCCACGGCCGACGAGACGCTGCTCGCTGCCGGGCTCATGCGCGCCAAGACCCTCGTCGCCGCCCTGACCCTGGAAGCGGCCAACGTCTACGTGACCCTCACCGCGCGCCAGCTCAACCCCACCATCCGCATCGTGGCCCGGGCCGACGCCCAGGGCCATACCCAGCGCCTGCAACGCGCCGGGGCCGACCAGGTGCTCGTGCCGCACCTCTACGGCGGCGTGCGCATGGCCCAGTCCGTGCTGCGCCCCACGGTCACCAATTTCCTGGAACTGGCCGGCCGGGGTGGGGCTATCGACTTGCAGATGGAAGAACTGCAAGTCACCGAGCATTCCGAGATCGTCGACATGAATCTCATAGACGCCGCCCTGCGTCCGCGCTTCAATCTCATCGTCATCGCCATCAAGAAAGCGAACGGCGAGATGCAGTTCAACCCGCAAGCGCAGGCCGTGCTGGAAGCCGGCGACACCATGATCCTCGTGGGCAGCCGGGAGAACCTCGACAGCCTGCAGGCGATCCTTTGACCCGCACGCTTCCCCGCATCGCGGCGGTCCTCCTCCACTACGGCGACCCGCACCTGACCCGCCGCCTGCACGAACAGCTGCTTCCCGAAGCGCAATCCACGGACACTCCGGTGCTCGTGCTCGATAACGCCGCGCCCGAGCCGTATCCCGATGCCTGGGTCCGGCTGACGGAAAACCGCTACTGGGCCGGCGCGTTCGACTATGCCGTCCGGGCCGTGCGGGACATGGGCCGCACGCATGTATGGTTTTGCAACAACGACGTGGTCTTCACCTCGCGCCCGCCGCATCTCGGGTACGCCCTGGGGCGGCTGACACAGCTCGAAGCCGCGCTTGGACGCCGCGTGGGCCTCTATTCCCCGGCGTTTGCCGCCAGCCCCTATCATCCGCAGATGGTCGCGCGCCCGGGTGGGGACTGGCGGCTCGTGCGCGTCATGGACGGCGTCGCGCCGCTCGTGTCCCTCGACGCCCTGGAGGCCGTGGGCGGACTCGACGCCGCGGACAACCCCCGGGGCTACGGCGTGGATATCTGGCTTGCGGCGCGGCTTCATGACGCCGGATACGCACTCGTGGTCGACGACCGCCTGATCCTGCGTCACCGCCACCATACGGCGGCCAGGGGCGTACCGGGATTTCTGGACGCCGCAGCGCAGGCCGAGCGCGCCTACCTCACGGCGCGGCTCGGGCCGGATTACCGGGCCTGCGTCGCCACCTGGCAGGCCGAATCTGCCCCGGCGCGACAGGGGGATGCCTAGCCATGGGGCCCTACGACTTCTTTTTGCCGCAGGGTTTCGACGCCCTGCCCGAGGCAGTGTCCGACCGCCTGCTCATGGGCGTTTTCGGGCGCAAACAGGCTGCGCGGACCGGCCTTGCCGCCCTGCGCGCGGCTCCGTCCGCAGGCGGCGAGGCAGGCGCGCGGCTCGCCCGCCTGGGCCTGGAGCTGTCGCTGCTCGCCTTCGACCTCGACCCCGCAAATGCCGCCCTGGCCCAGGGCATCCTGGCCATGATCGGGTCGGAGGGCGTGGGCCTCCCCCACGACGCTGTGCAGGCCCTGCGCTTGGCCGCCGGGGAGGGGCTCGGCCGCGACTGGCGCGAGAGCATCGCCGCGGCCGGGCGCACGGGCGACTGGGAAGCGTTTTGTCGGCGCATGGGAAAGGGGTTTCCCCAGGCCTCTGCGCCGCTTGCCTCGCGCATCGCCGGACTTGCCGCCCTGACGAGCCGGGACGCCGGGCACATCGCCGCCTGGCGCGAGGGACTTGCCGCCGTGCCGCGGACGCCGGGGCTGGCCTTTCTGCATGCCCGTGCCGCACTTTCCCTCGACGGCCGCGAGGCCGGCATGGCGGCGCTGCGCGATTTCCTGCGCCGCTATCCCTGGTGCGCGCAGACGCTCCTTGCCCTGCACGACCTCGCGCGCGGCCGCGACGGCGCACGGCAGGCGCTTCCCGGCCGGCTGGCCATCCTGCTTTATTCCTGGAACAAGGCCGCGGACCTCGGGCAGACCCTGGAAGACATCCTGGCAAGCGAGCTGTCGGAGTTCCATATTTTCGTCCTGGACAACGGCTCTACGGACGCGACGCCTAACGTGCTGGCTGCCTTTGCCGCGCGCCTGGGGCCGGCGCGCTTCACGGCCCTGCGCGCGCCGGTCAATGTCGGCGCGCCGGCCGGGCGCAACTGGCTCAAGCATCTGCCCGAGGTTAAGGCTTTTGATTTCGCGGCCTACGTTGACGACGATGTGCGCCTGCCCCGGGACTGGGCGCTGCGCTTCGGCGCAGCCGTGGCCGCGTGTCCCGACGCCGGGGCATACGGCTGCCGCATCCACGACGCCGGGAGCCCGAGCGTGTTGCAGGCCGCCGAATTCCCCCTCGAGCCCGAAGGCGAGGCTGTCGCTGCCTCGGACTTGCAATTGCAAGCCCCGGATGTGGGGCAGTTCGCCTACTGCCGGCCGACGCTTTCGGTCACGGGCTGCTGCCATCTTTTTCCCATGCCGGCGCTTTGCGAGGACGGCGATTTCGACATCCGCTTTTCGCCGTCCCAGTTCGACGATTTCGACCGCGACCTGCGCGCGGCCCTGGCCGGCCGTTTCGCCGTCTACCAGGGGCATCTGGCCGTGGGGCACGTGCGCGCAAGCGGCGGCGACGCGGCGCGCAAACGTGCGGCCGGGGCCAATGCTCACGGCAATATGCTCAAACTCCAAGGCAAATACGATGCGGGCGACCTGAAGCGCCTGCGGCGCGAGCAGCGCAACCGCCTGTTGACCGACATCCGCAAAAAGGCCATCTGGTTGGCCCGCCACGATCCGGGCGAGGCAAGCGACAAGGAAGGGCAGCCATGAGCCAGGACAAAGACGCCGCGCGCCTTCGCGAACTGCGCGACATTATCCACTACCACGACCACCGTTATTACGTCCTGGACGATCCGGAAATCGAGGACGCGGCCTACGACGCGCTCTACCGGGAACTGAAGGCCCTGGAAGCGGCTCATCCCGAGCTCGACGACCCCAATTCGCCGACCAGGCGCGTGGGCGGCACGGTGTTACCGTCCTTTACGGCCAAACCGCACCGCATGCGCATGTACAGCCTCGACAACGCCATGACCGAGGCCGAATGGCTCGATTTCGTAACCCGCGCCGCCAACAAGCTCGAAAAGGAAGGCGTGCCTTTTACGCGCACGTTCTGGGTCGATCCCAAGTTCGACGGCCTGGCGTTGGAAATCATCTACGAGAACGGCGTCTACGCCGGGGCGCTCACACGCGGCGACGGCGAAACGGGCGAGGATGTGACGGAAAACGTGCGCACGGTCAAAAACGTGCCCCTCGACCTGCGGCCCCATGCCGCGCGCAGCGGCCTGCCCGTGCCGCGGCTGCTGGAAGTGCGCGGCGAAGTGGTCATGACCCGCCAGGACTTCTACGAGCTCAACGAACGCCAGCGCGAGCAGGGCGGCAAGGTCTTCGCCAATCCGCGAAACGCCGCCGCCGGCTCCGTGCGCCAGCTCGATTCCGCGGTCTCGGCCACGCGGCCGCTGACCTTTTTCACCTACGGCGTGGGCACGACGGACTTCGGCGACGCCGATCCGGGCTGGACGACGCATTCCGGGGTCATGCGCGGGCTCGCCGGCCTGGGACTGCCCGTGGCCGGGGAAGGCAAAGTCGTTTCCGAAGCGGAAGTCTACCCGTATTTCACGGCCATGGGTGCGCGCCGCCAGGAGCTCCCCTTCGAGATCGATGGCGTGGTGGTCAAGGTGGACAGCTTGGCGCTGCAATGGGAGCTCGATTTTACGGACCGCGCCCCGCGCTTCGCCATCGCGCTCAAGTTTCCGGCCCACGAGGCCGAGACGGTGCTGACCGCCATCGACGTCCAGGTGGGGCGCACGGGGGTGCTT
Source organism: Pseudomonadota bacterium (assembly GCA_023399375.1). GTDB lineage: Bacteria > Desulfobacterota > Desulfovibrionia > Desulfovibrionales > Desulfovibrionaceae > Solidesulfovibrio. The sequence goes on from JAEWPX010000075.1 coordinate 9,294, forward strand.
ACGCCCGTGGCCATCCTCGAACCCGTTTCCCTGGCCGGAGTCACGGTGTCGCGGGCGACGCTGCACAACGAGGACGAGATCAAGGCCAAGGACCTGCGCGCCGGCGACACGGTGGTGGTGCGCAGGGCCGGGGACGTCATCCCCGAGGTGGTCCGGGTCGTCACGGAGAAAAGGCCGGCGGACGCGCAGGAATACCCCTTTCCGCACATCTGTCCCTCGTGCCACTCGTCGGCCGTGCGCGCGGCAGGGGAAGCGGCCTGGCGCTGCGTCAATCTCGCCTGCCCGGCCATGCTGCGCCGGGGCATCGCCTATTTCGTGTCCAAGTCGGGCCTGGACATCGAGGGCCTGGGCCGCAAATGGGTGGAGTCGCTCATTGACAAGGGCATGGTGAAAACCCCGGCCGACCTGTTCGACCTGACCGAGGCGGACCTCGTGCCGCTCGAGCGCATGGCCGAGAAATCCGCGGCCAATTTCGTGGCCGCCGTGGACGCGGCCAGAAAAAACGCCACGCTGGCGAAGCTCATCGCCGCACTCGGCATCCGGCAGGTGGGCACGCGCACGGCGCGCACCCTGGCCGAACATTTCACGGATCTCGACGCGCTTGGCGCGGCCACGGCCGAGGAGCTGACCGCCTTGCCGGACATCGGACCGGAGGTCGCGGCTTCGATCCGGGAGTTTTTCGGCAACGACGCCAACCGGGCGCTGGTGGCTCGCTTCAAGGAAATCGGCCTGTGGCCGGTCGCCGCGCCCAAGCCGGCGCAACCGGCGGCGACCACGCCGCTTTCGGGTAAGAAGTTCCTTTTTACCGGCACATTGCCGGACATGTCCCGGGAGAAGGCACAGGAGCTGGTGGAAGCGGCCGGCGGCCGCGTGGTGTCGGCCGTCTCGAAAAAGCTCGACTACCTCGTGGCCGGAGCCGATCCCGGCTCCAAACTGGCCAAGGCGCAGGCGCTCGGCTTGCGCGTTCTTTCTCCCGAGGAATTTTCCGCGCTCCTCGCCGATACCGGCGCAACAGCCCAATCCCGCCGCTCCCTCTTCGATGCCTGACCCCCTTTCCCCCTTTTGGGGTGGTCCAGGAGGGGCCCTCGGCCCCTCCTGGCCGCCGGAGGCATTCTCCCCTTTTCCTCCTAGTCACTCCTTCCCAAATTCCACCAGCACCTTCATGGCCCCGGACCGCGCAGCGGCGGCGAGGGCTTCGGGGAAGGCCGCGAACGGGAAGACGGCCTGGATGAGCGGCGAGACGTCCACGAGTCCGTCGCGCAGGTAGGCGGCGGCCAGCTTGAAATCGCCGCAGCGCGAGCCGACGAGGGATATCTCGTCCACCACCACCCGGGCCATGTTGACCGGCGTCGGAGCGAATGTGGTGGTCTTGAGCACGACGGTTCCTTCCGGGCGCACGAGGTCCAGGGCGAATGCCAGACCATCCGGCCGCCCCGTGGCTTCGACGACCACGTCGAAGGGGCCGAATTCCCGGCGCAGGGCGTCGCGGTCGGCGGGGCGCACGGCCACCCCCTGGGCGGCGGCGATGGCGCGCTTCGTTTCGTGCCGGCCGGCCAGCACGACGTCCGGGCAGAGCATGCGCAGGCCGCAGGCGCTTAGAATGCCGAGCTTGCCGTCGCCGAGGACCAGCAGCGACGTTGCGGCCGTGAGGTGGAGTTGCTGGCCGGGCTCCAGCGCGGCGGCAAGCGGCTCAATGCAGACCGCGGCGGCGTCGGAGACGGCGTCGGGGATGGCATGGACCAGGGAGGCCGGCACGGTGAGGAACTCGGCGAACGCGCCGTCCTTGCCGGCGATGCCGAGCGTCGTGCGGTTTGGGCAATGGCGCGGGCCGGTGGTCAGGCAGGTGGGGCACGTGCCGCAGCCCAGGTTGATCTCGGACGTGACGCGGCGGCCGAGCAGTTCGGGATGGTCCGGGGCCGCATCCACGACGCCCACGAACTCGTGCCCGGGGGTGCCGGAAAAGCCCATGTATCCCTTGAGCAGTTCGAGGTCCGTGTTGCAGATGCCGGCCATGCGCACGCGGATGCGGACTTCGCCCGGCCCCGGGACGGGGTCCGGCCGCGTTTCCATACGAATGGTTCCGGCATGAAAGGTGACGGCCTGCATGGCTTCTCCTTTGGGCTGGCGCGTTGGGGAAAAACAACCTACCGTATTGACGAAACTAGCTCAATCGGAGCGCAGGATCGGGACGCAAGGCATATGACGGAGAGTATGTTGGAAAAAGAGGCGGTCTTCGACCCGCAGTACGACGGCGGCGCGGGCACGCGCCTGGATGTGTTCTGGTGCGCGCAGTTCGCGGAAGCGGGCGTCACTCGGTCGCGCGTGCGCGCGGCCATCGACGCCGGTCTGGCCACGATCGACGGAACGGTATGCCGCAAGGCCGGGACCAAGCTGCGCGGCGGGGAACGCCTCACCCTGCGCCTGCCGGATCATCCCAGCGAGACCAAAGCGGAAGCCGGCAGCCTCGGCGTGCTCTATCGCGACGAGCACCTGCTCGTGCTCGACAAGCCGGCCGGGCTGACCGTGCATCCGGCTCCGGGCCTGCCCGAGGGCACGCTGGTCAACCGGCTGCTGCACCATTTTCCCGAGTTGCGGGATTTGAGCGGCGAGCGCCCGGGCATCGTGCATCGCCTGGACAAGGACACCAGCGGGCTGCTGCTCGTGGCCCTGACCGAGTCCGCGCGCACGGCCCTGGCCGCGGATTTCTCGGCTAGGCGCGTGAAAAAGACCTATCTCGCCCTGGTCCACGGCCGCCCGGACGGTGCGGGCGGCGACATCCGCCTGCCCCTTGGGCGCGATCCCCGCCACAGGCACAAGATGGCCGTGGTCCACAAGGGCGGTCGCGAAGCCAGGAGCCGCTGGCGGCTGGTCTGGAGCGCGCCGGACGATGCTGCGAGCCTGCTCGAGGTGGATATTTTCACCGGGCGCACGCACCAGATCCGCGTGCATCTCGCGGCCATAGGGCATCCCATCGTCGGCGACGCGGTCTACGGCGCGACGCCCCATGCCCTGTGGAAGCGCCGGGGCGATCCTGCCGGCCGGCTGGCCGGGCGGCAGATGCTCCACGCCTGGAAGCTCTCCTTCACGCATCCGGCCCTTAACCGGGAGCTTTCCTTCCGCTGCCCGCCGCCGCCGGATTTCTGGCGGCTCGTGCTCCTGCTCGGGCGCATGCCCCAGCGCGTGGGCGTGATCGGCATGCCGGGCTGCGGCAAGTCCACGCTGCTCGCCGCGTTCGCAGTGGCGGGCTGCCCGGTCTTTTCCGCGGACGCGGCCGTGGCCGCGCTCTACGCCCCGGGCGGCGGCGGGGCGCACATGCTCGCCGGACGTTTCGGCGATGCGGCGCTCGCCCCGGACGGCAGCGTGGACAAGAAATGGCTGCTTGCGGCGATCTGCGGCAGCGAACGCGTGCGCCGGGAGGTCATGGACCTCGTGCATCCGCTGGTGCGGGGCGAGTTGGAAGCCTTCTACGCCATCAACCGACAGGCCCGGGCCGTTTTTGCCGAGGTGCCGCTTTTGCTCGAATCCGGCTGGCCCGTGGATTCCGTCGCGGACTTTGTCGTTGGGGTTCGTTGTGCTTCGCAGGCACGGGAACGGCGGCTCATCGAGGGACGGGGCTGGTCCGGGGAACTCGTCGCCCGCATGGACGGCTGGCAGTGGCCCGAGGCGAAAAAGCTCGCGCGCTGCGACTTCGTGCTCGACAACGACGCAGGGCCGGAAGCCCTGGCGGAAAAGGCCCGGGACATACTGGAGGAACTGGCGCGACTGCGCCGCCGGGACGTGTGCGAACATTACGCCTGGCTCGTCGCGCACGGCTATGCCGGCAAAGCCGAGGCCGCGACCGGAGCCCGCGTGTGATACCCCTTCGCGACAACGTGCCGAGCACGCGCCGGCCGCTCGTGACCTGGACCATCATTGGGCTGTGCACGCTGCTGTTTCTCTTCGAGCAGCTCCTGCCGGACCGTATCCTCTTCGAGTTTATGCATATCTATGGAGTGGTGCCGGCGCGCTTCACCGATCCGGCCTACGCGGCGGCCATGGGCTACCCCGAAGGCGGCTACGAGTCCATGGTCACCTACATGTTCCTGCACGGCGGCTGGTTGCACTTCCTGCTCAACATGTGGGTCTTGTGGATTTTTTCCGACAACGTGGAAGAAGCGCTCGGCCCCCTGCGCTTCACCGTGTTCTACATCCTGTGCGGGCTCATCGCCGCCTGGACGCACATCCTGTTCAACTGGAGCGCCGTGGCGCCGGTGATCGGTGCGTCCGGAGCCATCGCCGGGGTCATGGGCGCGTATTTCCGGCTCTTTCCCCGGGCCAGAGTCGTAACGCTCATCCCGATCATCATTATCCCCTGGATCATCGAACTGCCGGCCGTGGTCTTTTTGGGCATTTGGTTTTTCGTCCAGCTCCTTTCCGGGCTTTCGGGCAAGGTCGCGGGAGGGGACGTCGGCAGCGTGGCGTTCTGGGCCCATGCCGGCGGGTTCGTGGCGGGGCTTGTCCTCGTGCGCTGGTTTCTGCCCCGGGGCTGCCAGTTCTGCTTCGATCCGCGAAACAGGCGTTACGACCGCGGGGAATAGGGCTTTCGGCTCAGAGTTCCTGCGCCACCCAGACCACGCGGCCGACCACCCGGCAGCCGGCGGTTTCGCGCGGCACGGTGCGCGGCGGCTGGGCGCTGTCGAGCGCCGCCAGTTCGAAGCAGTCGCGACAGCGATCGTAGCAGGTGAGGCGCACGACGAGTCCCTCCCCGGAGAGATCCAGGGCGAAGGGCACGCCTTGCTCCCCGGCGCGAACGCCTGACGGCGGCAGTTCCTGCGCCGTGTCCACGACGAGGTAGGCACCCTGGCGGATGCGCGGTTCCAGGGCGCGATCGTCCATGCGGGTGACGAAACGCGTGGGGCCGAGCAGGCGCGCGGACAGGGCGATGCGCTCGATTTCGGCAAGCCGCCAGCGGCCCGTGCGCGGGTGGGTGGCGGCCATGGTGAAGACCGGCGTCATGACGGTGCGCGACGTGCACTGGGGCGCACCGTCTCCCAGCACCTCCCGGGGATCGATCCCGTATTCCCGGCAGTGTCGCATGACCAGCGACGTGATCCCTGCTTCGTCGTCATTCGCATAATACCCTGTCGCCACGAGCAGCCGTTGCGCAGCCTTGTTTTCGCCCTTGGCTTCGAGGGCGAGTTGAAGGCGCGCCAGCAGGGGAGGGTGTGCGTATTGTTCCATGCGAACTCCTGAGTCCGCATATTTATAATTCTATTTTATATATGTGTAAATATTATTTTCTGAAATAATTGCTGTGCCTCGAATGCGTGAGCAGGCTCGAGAAGGGCGTATGGAATGAAGCCGGTGGGCGTGGTTGGAAAAGAAACGCCCGGAGCGGATGCCGGGCGTTTGTTCAAATTTCCTGGATGATCCAGACGGCGCGGCCGATGGGTGTGATTCCAGGATGCTCCAGGGAGAAGTTTTGCGCCTGGTGGGAGGGATTGTCGGCGAGCAGTGTCAGGCGCTTGGCTTCGAGGTCGCGAATGACGCGCTTGATGACGAGTCCTTCGCCCGGGATGTCCATGGCGTAGACTTCGCCGCTGCGCATGCGGACGTCGTCGCGGTCGATGCCGACATATGCGTCGCGGCGGATGGTGGGTTCCATGCCGGCGGAGTCCATCTTGACGACGAGCAGGTTGGGCCGTTTGAGCGTGTCGAACAGGGGAATGGATTCCAGGGCTTCACGCAGCCAGCACCCGGTCTCCGGATCCGTCTGACTCATGGCGTAGACTGTGGCTTTGGTCGGAGCTCCGGCATAGCCGCCGAGGGGTTCGCGCACGGCCGCGCCGAGTGCGAACCCCTCGCGGCGCGAGATGGGTTCCTGGCCGTAAAGGACCCAATCCGGTTCCAGTCCGAGGGAGCGGTAAAGCGTGATGAGCCAGCCGTCAGGGATGGTGTTCTTTTTCTTCGCGTCCGAAATGCTGGATTGCTTGATGCCCAGGAGATGGGCGATCTCCGTCTGGGTACGTGTCTTCGTGGCCGCTTGAATCCTGGCATAGGCGTCTTCAAAAGCGTCCGGCTTCACGTGGCCTCCTGCAACGCGGCGTTTCAGAAAAAGAGGAATAAGTGTATCTATAAAAGCTCAAGAACTCCACAACGACTCGGAATGCAATTTACAACGATTTGAAGCGTGCGTCAACGCGGCAACCACAAGGATGCGGTTGGCCAACGATGCAATACAATACGTTTTGAAATTGCCGCACGATCATTTCCCCGCGCGGGGAGGCGCGTCAGATACGCCTCCTGCGGGGAGATGGAAAGGTCAGATTTCCTGGAAGACCCAGGCCACGCGGCCGATGACGCGTTCGACGGCTGCCTCGGCGGCAATGGTCTGGTCGGTGTAGGCGGAGTTGTCCGAACGCAGGATGAAACGGGCGTTTTCGGCGTCATGGAGCAGGCGCTTGATGACGAGGCCTTCCACGGGCATATCCAGTGCGTAAATGGCGCCGGAGCGGATGGTGCGACGGTCCTTGTCGATGCCGACATACGCGCCGCGGGCGATAAGCGGCTCCATGTCGTTTTCGTCCATGCGCACGATGAGCAGGGAGGGGCGATGGAACTGCTCCGGAACCGTGACGGTTTCGACGCTGTTCTCTTTCCAGCCCTCTTCGTTCTGGTCCTCGACGGACATGGCGCTCACGGGCATCTGGTAGTGCTTGGGCTTGCGGCCGTAGGCATCTCCGGCTTCCCGGACCTGCAGGGCGCCGCCGCGCTGCTCGCCGAGAAACTGCGGGTCTTCGCCGTCGATGATCCAGTTCGGGTTGAGGTTGTATATTTGGTACAACTTGATGAGCCAGCTGTCCGGGATCGACTGGCGACGCTTGGCGTCGGAAATGCTGGACTGGCGGATATCGAGCATCTTCGCGATCTCGACCTGGGTTCGCATCCCAGTGGATTTTTTGATGCGATCGAACGCATCATCGAAACGGTTAGTGTTTTCCTGCAACATGGCTTCGCTCATGAATCCTCCGTCACTCTTTGATTGATACCACACAGAAGCGTCGAATTGCGGAGTGTCGCAACTCACTTTCGCTTGCGCGGCATGCCAATATTTCTGATGCATTAACATCGTCCTGTATATCATGCAATATAATATTTGCTTTTATTGTTAAAATATTTGTCATATTTTAGATATGCTGTTATATCTACAAAGACACAATACTGTCTGTGTCAAAATATGAGTTCGTTGCGTTGGGAATTGTATTGATTTCATAATTACACTTATTGTTGTGCGGAAAGCATACGAAAAATTCTGCGCAAACCGCTAGACACGCAGGGCCTGGCAGTTGCCATGCCCGACAGGCCTTGTGGCTTTCATGGTCCTGACAAAAAAAGGATTTCATGTCGCTGGCATGAACGGAGGGATGCGAAACAACTCCCCATCGTCTCCCGACGAGCAAGCCATGGGACGGGAGGCGTAATCATCATGCCGCACGGTTGCGTCCATGCCGCAAAGGCCGTCTGTCGGCACTTTCGATCCGGCTACGGTTTCATACCATAAAGCGGCGTGAATTTATTATATAGCGAAATCAGCGGTGTCAAGCTATTTTCTACCAATCAAATATACAATTTATTTGTATAGCAACAGGCTTGTTTGACATCTCTGTCACGAAAGCGACGCCAAGACGCCGTAGTATGCCTGGCCAAGGCTAAGGCCGCCGTCGCTTGGCGGCAGCGACCGGTGGCACAGCGGGGTAAGCCCCGCGCGCCGCAAGGCCGGCGGCAACAGCGTCATCAGCGTCCTGTTTTGGAGCACGCCGCCGCTTAACGCCACATGCCGCACGCCCGTGCGCGCGGCAAGCTCCCGCGCCAATGCCGCAAGGCCAGCCACGAGCCCCAGATGAAAGCGCCGGGCCACGCGCCCAGCCGGCTCCCCACGCGACGTATCGTTCGCCGCCTGGGCGAACAGCGTGAGCGTATCCAGGCACACGGGCGTTTCGGACGCCAGCACGGGACAGGCATAGACCCCTTGCTCCGCCCTGTCCTGGGCGCGTTCCAGCAGAATGGCCGCCTGGCCCTCGTAGTCGATGCGCCGGCAAAGCCCGAGCAGCGCAGCCACGGCATCGAACAACCTGCCGCAACTCGTCGTCACCGGGCAGTTGAATCCCTTTTCCAACATGTTCCCGACCAGCGTCACGGCGCTTTCCTGTCCCGCGATCCAGGGCCAGGCGCGTGCATTTCCGGGCGTCTCGCCAAGGGCGGCGAAGCAGGCCTGCGCCGTGCGCCAGGGCTCGCGCACGGCCGCGTCCCCGCCGGGCAGGCGCACGGGTGAAAAGTGCGCAAGCCGCTCGTGGCAAAGGCGCAGCGGATCGACAAGCAGGCCTTCGCCGCCCCAGAGCGTGCCGTCCTCGCCGAGACCCGTGCCGTCCAGGGCCAGCCCCAGCACCGGGCGGCGCAGGCCGTGCTCGGCCAGCACCGCGTAGATATGGGCCGCATGGTGCTGGAGCCGCAGCACCGGCCACTGCTCCTGTTCCAGGGCGAAGCGCGTGCTCGGATAATCCGGGTGCAGGTCGGCCACGCAGGCCGTCGGCGTCACGCGCAGGACGCCGAGCATATGGTGTAATGTCTCCTGGTAGAAGCCGAAGGTTTCAAGGCTCTCCAGATCGCCGACATGCTGGCTGACGAAGGCGTCGCGCCCCTTGCTCACGCACAGCGTGGCCTTGAGCATGGGGCCCAGGCCCACGACCGACGGCCCGGCCGCAGGCAGGGACACGGGCGCGGGGACATAGCCCCGGGCGCGGCGCAAAAACAGCGTCGGTGGCGCGTCGCCGCCCTCCGGCGCTTCCTCTGGCGTCAGCGGCCGGACCACGGAATCGTCGGTGCGGATGAGGATGTCGCGGTTGTGGAGCAGAAAGATGTCGGCGATGCCGCCGAGGCGTTTGAGCGCTTCCCTGTTGCCAAGGCAGATGGGTTCGCCCCCGGCGTTGCCCGAAGTCATGACCAGGGCGGCCGGCCGGTCCGGCCCGACCGCCGCCGCGAAAGCGGCCAGAAGCAGGTGATGCAGGGGCGTGTAGGGCAGCATGAGGCCGATTTCCACGGTGTCGGGCGCGATCGCCGCCGCGAGGCCGTTATCCGGCAAGGCCGAGGCGAGCACGATGGGGCGCACGGTGCCGGCGAGCAGGTCGTTCGCGCGCGCATCCAGGCGCGCCAGCGTCCCGGCGGCGGCAAGGTCGGGGACCATGACGGCCAGCGCCTTGGACGGCCGGTGCTTGCGCCGACGCAACTCCCCGACCGCGGCGTCGCTTGCGGCGTCGCAGACCAGATGGAACCCGCCCAGGCCCTTAACCGCGGCCACGGCCCCGCCGGCCAGGGCCTCGGCCAGACCGGCGACGGCCGCGTCTTCCTCCGCCAGGTGCGTCCCGTCCGCATCGGCCAGCCAGACGTGCGGGCCGCAGACCGGACAGGCCACGGGTTCGGCATGGAAGCGTCGGTCGGCGGGGTCGGCGTATTCGGCGGCGCAGTCCGGACAGAGCGGGAAACAGGCCATGGAGGTGGTTGCCCGGTCGTAGGGAATGGCCCGGGTGATGGTGTGGCGCGGCCCGCAGTTGGTGCAGTTGGTGAAGGGATAGCGGTAGCGGCGGTTGGCCGGGTCGGCCATGTCGGCCAGGCAGTCCGGGCAGGTGGCGACATCGGGACTGATGAGCACGTCGTGGCCGGCCCCGGCCGCGCTCGCAGCGATATGGAAGACCGTTTCCCCCAAGGGCGGCAGCGGCGCGCGCTCGTGGCGCGTGAGCCTTGCCAGGGGCGGAATCTCCGCCGGCAGGCGCTCCCCGAAGGCGGCGACGGCTCCTGGCGCGCCCTCGACTTCGATGACCACGCCTTCCGGCGTGTTGCGCACGCTTCCGCCAAGCTGCAACTCGCAGGCCAGACGGTAGACGAAGGGGCGAAAGCCCACGCCCTGGACCTGCCCGGCTACGACGTGACGGCAACGCTCGTTTTGCGACATGGCGCGAAGGTGTACTCGCTGTCCGCTTTGTGTCAACGCCCGCCGCGCAACGTGAGCAGCACGCTGCGCAGTCGTCCCTTGACGAACCGCTTCGGTTCGAAGTGCAGCGGGGCCAGAGCCGCTGGCGTGAGAAATCCGGTCACGTCAAAGGATTCCAGGGGCTCCCCGGCGCAGGCGACGTCCTCGGGACGCGCGCCGCCAAGGCCCTGCCGTAGCGCCTCGGCCCACAAGGGGATGTCTTCGGGAGCCAGCTTGAGCAGCCCGTACACGGCCGTATCCAGGGCCAGAGGATTTGCGGCAGCGCCGAGAAGCCCCAGCTTGAACGGTTCGCCGCCGACCGGTCCGGCCTTGTGCATGGCCACGATGCCGTCGAGCAGCGAGGTGGAAGGCGGCAGGGCGGTCAGCAGGTCGAGGAGCATGCGGGCGAAACGCGCCCGGTCCCTGCCCAGGCGCTGATGGGCCAACGATTTCCGGAAGCCGCAGACGCAGCCGAAGAAGTTTTTCGTCGCGAGCGTCATGCCCATCTGGTCATGGCACTTGAGCCGGGCCACGTTGAGGATATGGTCCGTGTCCAGCGCCTTGGCCGAGACGCCGATGCTGCCGCCATGCGCCAAGCGCAGCGGACGCGCCGCATCGAGGCTCTCCACGGCCACGGGCAGGTCGGCTAGCGCCTGTGTGAGTCCCGCAAGCCTCGCCATGATGCCGCCGGTGCCGAAGGCCGGGGAATCGGCCACCGTGACGATGGCTCCCCGGGAGAGCGCGAACAGGCAAACCGCGCGCACGACATGCGGCTCGGAACACGACAGCGCGGTGTTCCTCGGTCCGACCAGGTTGGGCTTGACCAGCACCCGGTCGCCCCGGCCCACGGGGCAACTCGCAGCCTCGAACAACGCGGCGACCGCGCCGTCCAGCCCGGGATCGTCATAGCCGCCAATACGGCGCAGGGTGACGGTGGAAGTGACGGGGTACGACATGGGAGAAGAGTGCCTCCGGCGGCCGGGGGGGATAATCC
>JAEWPX010000098.1 GCA_023399375.1 Pseudomonadota bacterium
GCCTCGAGCGCGGCCGCGAGCGACGTGCCGCCAAGAGGGGCCGCGTCCGGGGAAAGCGCGTCGAGGAAAAGGGCCAGCCCGGCGCGGTCGCTCGTGACCGGACAGGCGAGCCAGGCCCGGCCGGCGAATCCCACCACCGCAGCCGGCACGTCCGGCAGCCGGGACAGCACGGCCAGCGCCGCGGCCTTGGCCGCCGCGAGCCGGTCCGGGGCCACGTCGCGGGCGAGCATGCTGCGCGAGCAGTCCACGGCAACGACCAGGGCGCGGTTTCCCGCGACTGCCGGAGGTTCTGCCGGCCCGCTGCCCAGGCGCGGGCCGGCCGCACCGGCTACGACCAGACCCAGGCCGGCGAGAAAAAGGAGATGCTTGGCGCGCCGCCTTCCGGCCACGCGCGACAGGGAAAGGGCCTCGGCCAGGGCGCGGCGGCCCCGCGCGGCCAGATACAGGCACAGCGCGGCCAGCGGCAACGCGACCGCGAGGAGCAAAAATTCCGGCCGGGCGAAGCTCACGGCCACCTCGGCGAGCGCACGGGCCCGAGCGCGGCCCAGGCGAGAAGCAGGCAGACGGCCAGGGCGGCGACAAGCGGCGCAAGCTCGATGTCGCGCCTGCCCGGCACGCGCGTCATGTCGCTTTGCGCCCGGGCAAGCACGGCGTCGATGGCCCGCGACAGGCCGGCCGCGTCCTCGGCCCGGAAAAGCGCTCCGCCCGAGCCCGAGGCCAGCGCGTTAAGCGCCGCCGTGTCCACGGGCGCGGCCTCGCGCACGATCTCCTGGCCGAGCAGCGGATGGTTGACCAGAAACGGGGCCGGCTCGTCGCCGCCCACGCCCACGGCAAGGACGGTCACGCCCCGGTCCGCGGCGGCCAGGGCGGCGGTTTCGGGACGCAGCTCTCCGGCGTTGGAGCGGCCGTCGCCGAAGACGACCACGATTTTCGCCAGTCCCGGCGCGTCCGTAAGGCGCTTGACGGCCAACGCCACGGCGTCTCCCATGGCCGTGCGCCGGCCGGCCGCGCCCACGGAAAGATTGGCGAGCGCCCGGTCGAGTGCCTCCCGGTCCGTGCTTGGCGGCATGACGACGTAGGCCCGGGAGCCGAAGGCGACAAGGCCGATACGATCCCCGGGACGGGCCGCCGCGAACCGCTTCGCCGCCTGCGCCACGGCTTCCAGGCGCGTGACCGTCCGTTCGCCCTCGGTCATGTCCATGGCGGCCATGGATTCGGAAAGGTCGATGGCGAGCATGACGTCGATGCCGCGCCCGACGTAGGCAGCGGTTTCCTCGCGCAGCGCCGGGCCGGATGCGGCAAGTGCCAGGGCGGCGATGCCGCACAGCCGGCAACACATGGGCAGCCACGAAAGCGCGGACGGCGCGCCGGCTGCCAGCGCCGGCCCGAGGTCGGCCACGACGGCGGCGGCCGCGCCGCGCCGCACGCGGCGCACGACAAGCGCCAGGGGAACGAGCAGCGCGAAAAACAGGGCGAAAGGATGGGCCAGGGTCAGCATGGACGCGTGTCCGCGGCCAGACGCGCGGCGGTGAGGCCGTCGGCCAGGCGCTGGTCGGAGGGGATGGCCTGCCCGGCGTAGCAGGCGGCCTCGGCCCGGGCGAAAAGCCCGGCCACGGCCTCGCGCGCGCCTGCCGGCAGGGCGTCCAGACGGGAGGCGAGCTCCGCGGCGCTCATGGCCGTGGCCGCAACCCCCAGGCGCAGGGCCAGCACGCGGCGCGCGAGCGCGGCCAGCCGGAAATAGTAATCGCCGTCGCCAAGGCCGCCGGCTTCGCGCGAAAGCTGCGCCAGGGCGCGGCGCACGGCCGCGAGCTCCCGCATTTCGGGGCGCGCCCGCAGCCGCCGCCAGCGCCAAAGCGCCACTCCCCCGAGAAGGACCAGCCCCAGTCCGGCAAGCCATGCGTCGGGCCCGGCCCCCGACGGCAGGGGCACGGGAGCCTTGATGTCGCGGATGTCATCCACGGGCGGCTCCGGGCGCGCCGCCGGACGCGCGAAGGCCCGGCCGGCAGCGCGCGCGGAAATAGGCATCCAGGGCCGGCGCGGGATGCGCGGCGGGGTCGAGTTCCACCACGCCGACGCCCGCGGCGCGCAGGCCGGCCACGGTGCGCCGGCGGCGCTCCTCCCTTGCGGCGACGAAACGGGCGCGGGCCGTGGCGTCGGCGAAATCGCACACGGCGCGCCGGCCGGATTCGGCTTCAACAAATTCCACCACGCCCCGCAGCGGCAGGAGCGGCGCGGCAACCCCGGCCACAAAGCCCGCCGTGACCTCGTGGCGCGCGGCCAGCCGGCCAAGCGGCGCGACGCAATCGCCTGCGGCGCAGTCGGAGAAAACGAAGACCGGGGAGCGGTGCGGCAAAACGGACGCGACCAGCGCGAGCGCCGGGCCGGGATCGGTGCCGCGCCCGACGGGCCTTGCGCCGGCCAGGGCGGCGGCCACGGCATGGGCCTGCCCGGGGCCTTTGCCCGGGGGCAGGAACGCCTCGACGCGGTCGGAAAAAAGCACGAGCCCCACCCGGTCGCGGCTGGCCGCGACGCTGACGGCAAGCACCACGGCAGCCAGCGCCGCGCAGTACGCGACGCCGCCCGCTTGCCCCCCCACGGCCATGGAGGGGCTCACGTCCACGGCGAGCATGACCGTGCGGGCGCGCTCCTCGCGGAAGCGTTTGACGAACGGCCGGCCGAGCCGGGCCGTGACCTTCCAGTCCATGGCCGCCACGTCGTCGCCGGGAACGTATTCGCGGGATTCCTCGTACTCGATGCCCGCGCCACGGTAGGCCGCGCGGTAGCCGCCGGCCAGGGCGTCGCGGGACAGGGCGTCGCCGCCGAGACGCACGCGGCGCGCGGCGGCGAGCAGCGCTTTCGCCTCGAATTGCGGATGGAACATCTGGGCAGCCTGCATGCGGCGTTTCGCCTCCCCGCCGGCCCGGCCGGCCTGCGCGTCACGCGTCACGCGTCAAGGGTAGCAGCGCCGGGGCGCGCGGGCAACGCGGCTTCGCATGGCGGCTTTTTAAAGAATCGTCAGGATCCGTTCAGGAAAAATTCATGCCGCCTGCGTGTCGCCCGCTTGCGACCTCAGACTTCGGCCTCGTAGGCCCGGATGCGCCGAACGATCTCGCCGGCGTCGGCGGCGCAGGAGAGCATGCCGTGCATGAAGCTGAAAAAATGCATGACCTCGCTCAAGTCATAGGCTGCCGGGGCGCGTTCGCGACGGATGGCCGCAAGTTTCTCCCGGGCCTTGCCCACGGCGACGGACAGCGTGTCCGTTTCGGGCAGCGGTCCCTGGCGGCGCATGTGCGCGGCCAGCCCGCGCAGCATCGCCGCCACGGCCCCCTCGAGGACCGTGAGTTCCTCGGGCAGGTGCCGGTGCAACCCCTGGCCGCGCCATTCGGCAGCCACGTGGTCCATGGCCAGGATGTGCTCGAAGAGCCGCTCGCCCCGGTAGAGCAGCATGGAACGCAAGGTGCCTTCGTCGCCGCCCCGGCCCTCGATCACGGATTCCCGGCGCAGCTCCCGGCAACGGGCCAGGGTACGCAGGATGCGGTCCTTGATCGCGAAGACCTGCCGTTCGACGTAGTCGTCGTGCAGCCGGCCCTCGACCACCAGGGCGAAATAGGAGGCCGCATCGTCGAAGACCGTGGCCAGCCCGTGCTCCAGGGCGCGGCTGGCGCGCGAGGGCAGCACCACGGCGGAGACGACCAGGGCGGTGACGATGCCGATGGAGATTTCGATGAACCGGTCTGTGCCCATGATCAGGGCGGACGTGCCGGGGTGGCCGGCCAGGATGACGATGACGGCCGTGATGCCGGCCACGCGCGAGCTCTCGCGCAGGCGGGGGATGGCCGCGCACACGGACAGGGTGGCGAAGACCGCAAGCCCCACGGCAAGAAACGACTGGCCGCCCCAGTGCGCGGCCAAAGCGCCGGCCACGGCCCCGATGGCCGTCCCGGCCAGCCGCGTCCAGGAAGCCCAGATGGAGCCGCCGAGGTTGGCCTGCATGACGATGACGGCCGTGACCACGGCCCAGTAGCCCTGGGGCAGCGCCAGGGCCGTGACCAGGGCAAGCGTCGCCACCGCCGCCACGGCCGTGCGCAGGGCGTGGCGCAGCCCCAGCCGGCGCACCAGCCATGCCGCGCGTGCGGTCCATTTTCTCTCCGTCACGCTTCCTCCTTGACCGAAAGCGCGCTGTGTATCCCCGTTGCCCCGGCATGGGAAGCCCTTTTGCGCGGGGGTCCCCGGCGAGTTGTGCCCCGCGCGGGCCTATGCTAGAAATTCCTGAAGCGACGCGGTGGTCCTCCTTCCGGGCGGCCTCGTCCGCATGGAGATGTCCGCCATGCAACAATTGTTGTGGCGCAGCGCCGACGGAACGATGTCGGCCGCGCCATTCGGATTCTTCACCGCTCCGCTGCCGGAGATGGACGCATGACCGGCGGGCGATTGCTCGTTCGGGGCGGTCCGGACCGGGACGCGCGGCTGCTCGCGGCAAAGCTCGCCGCGCCCGGCAGGCGCACGGCGGCATTTTCCCTGCAAACCGCCCTGCAGCTCGCCCACGACGCCCTGCCCGACGTCGTGGTGGTATCCGCTTTCGATGCGCCGCCCGGGCAACTCCTGGAACTGCTCGCCTGGTGGCGCGACCTGCCGGTCCATGCGGTGTTCCTGGCTGCGGCCGACGCACCCGTCCCGGCCTGGCCGGGCCTGCGGAACCTTTCCGGCCTCGACGCGACGTCCATCGCCGCCGTATGCGACATCCTCGCCGCAGGCGACGATGCGGCCCGGGCCGCGCGACAGGCCGAGGCCTGGCGTACGGCCTTCATCGCCGCCTTTCCGGGCTTCATCGTGGCCTGCAACAGGGCCTACCAGGTGGCGTACGCCAACGCCCCCGTCGTTTCCCGCAGCGGTCGCGACCCGGTGGGAGCCCCATGTCACAAGGCGTTGCACGGCCGCGACGCCCCTTGCCCCTGGTGCCCCTGGGAACTCGCGGAAAGCGGCCAGAGCGTGGCCCTGGAAATCCAAAGCCCCCTGGACGGCAGGTTCTACTCCATGACCAGCACGGTGTTGCGCCTGCCGGAGCGCGAACCGTTGCTGCTCACCCTGTGCTACGACATCACCGACCGCAACATGGCGCTGTCGCGGCTCAAATCCCTCAACCGCGATCTGGAGCGCCGGGTGGGCGAGCGCACGGACACCCTGGCCCGCCAGGCCGAGGACCTGGCCGAAGCCAACGCACAGTTGCGCGAGCTCGACAACCTGAAATCCGGCTTCCTGGCCACGGTCACCCACGACCTGCGCACGCCGCTGACGTCGGTGCTCGGGTTCGCCAAGCTGACAAGGCGTGACTTCCTCAAGGATTTCATGCCCTTTTCCGAGGTCAGCGACAAGCTGCGCCACAAGGGGATGCGCATCGCCGAAAACCTCGGCATCATCGAGGCCGAGGGCGCGCGCCTGACCAGGCTCGTCAACGATTTCCTCGACCTGTCCAAGATCGAGTCCGGCCGCCTGGACTGGAACGACCGCGTCATCGACCCGTCCGAGGTGGCCCGCGCGGCCATCGACGCCGTCAGCGGCGAATACGAGCAGAACCAGGCCATGGCCCTGGTGGTGGACATGCCGCAATGGCTTCCCCCCCTGCGCCTGGATCCCGACCGGCTCATGCAGGTGCTCGTCAACCTGCTCACCAACGCCGTGCGCCATACCGGCGAAGGCGAGGTGACGCTGTCGGCCCGGCCCCTGCCCGGAAAACTCCTGGAACTGCGCGTGTCCGACACCGGCCCCGGCATCCCGGTCGCGGAGCGGGATCGCATCTTCGAGAAATACCACCAGGCGCGCCGGGGCGACACAACCTCCTCCGTACGCCGCGGCACCGGCCTTGGGCTCGCCATCTGCAAACATATCGTCGAGCGCTACGGCGGAACCATCCGGGCCGAGGACAGGACGCCGCACGGCACCGCCTTCGTCGTGGAACTGCCCGTCTGGACCGGGGGCGACGCCCCGCCCACGACACCCGAAATCACGCGCCCCGAACCCGACCTGCCCGTATCCTGACGGCCGCGCGCGGCTTTTTCCCGAAACGCCGCCGCCCGGCCCCGGGACATGCCGGAGCCGGGCGGCGCGTCGATCAGATGTCGTTGAGGTCGATGGTGCGCGGCGCTGTCTTGGGCTTGGCCGGCTCCTTGGGGCTGCCCGCCGCTGGCGCGGGCGACGCGGCCGGCGACAGTTCGGAACCGGAAGCGCCCGCCGGCCGCGAAGACGTCGCAGCCGGGGAAGCTGCGCCCTTGCCGCGCGCGGCGCACAGCACCCTGGCCGCATCCAGGCGGGCTTTGGCCTGGCCCGCCCCACCGCCCGCGGCGGACTGGTAGGCGGACAATGCCTTGTCGCACTGCCCGGAAAGCAGCAATGCGTCGCCGAGGGCCACGGCCGCGCGCGGGTCGTTGCCCCCGGCCTTGGCCGCCGCCTCCAGCATGTCCCTGGCCCGGCCCACGTTGCCGTCGGCAAGGGCGATCAGGCCCAGTCCCTCCATGGCCGGCGCATAGGAGGCTTTGGCGGACAGGGCCGTGGTGAAGGCGCGCTCGCCTTTTTCCCGGCCGTCCCGGACGCAGGCGTCCCCGGCGCGGGCCAGGGCCTCGGGGCCCGCGGACGCGACCTTGGACAGCTCGCGGCAGGCCGTGGCGTAGTCCTTTTTCTCGTAAGCGGCGTTGCCGAGCGCCAGGGAATCGCCCCCTGCGGGCTCCGACGAGGAAAATTTCATGGCGCCGCAGCCGGGAAGGCCGAAAAGCAGCACGGCCAGGCACGCGGGCGCAGCAAGACGGCGAAAGGTCATGACCCCACCTCCGTTGGCTTTACAAGCGATTCCAGGGATATCCCAAAGCCTGTCCCGATTGTCAAACCGCAGACGGCCTGCTACGAAAAAGCTACCCTCAACGCAAACCGGAGGATCGCCATGTTCCGGCGCGCGCTGCCTTTCCTGGCCGCAGCTCTAGCGGCCGCCGCAGCCCAGGCCCAGGACATCGCCCACGTCGCCCGGCCCGGCGACACGCCCGTGCGTCTGTCCAAGACCTATCAGGTTTCCGTGGCCGCCATCCTGGCCCGCAACAAGGGCCTCGACCCCTGCCGCATCAAGGTCGGCGACGTGATCCTGGTGCCCCGGCCGGGCGAGGAAGCGCCGCCGGGCGCAAGCGATGCGATGCTGCCGGCCAAGCCCCCGACCGCTCCGACCGCCGCACCCGTCCCGCTGCCCGACGAGGAGCCGGCCGGCGTGCGCTACGTCGTCATCCCCGGCGACAACCCGGCGGCCATCGCCGAGCGTTTCGGCATTGCGCTCGAAACCCTCTCCCGGGCCAACCCGGACCTCGACCCCAAAAAACTCGCCGTGGGCCGCGTGCTCGCCATTCCCCCAAGCGAAGCCTGCCCTCCGCCGCCCGTGCCCGTCAACCGCCCCGGCGAACAAACGACGGGCGCGCCCCTGGCCACCGATTTTCAGTGACCGGGGACGCGCCCGCGCGTCATTTGTCTCTTTTCCGGAAACTTCAGCCGCGCACGCGCACCGCCGCCAGGGCCGGTTCGCCCTGCCGCTCCGGCTCGACGGGCTCCGCTTCCGCCTTCTTGAAACGGTCCGCGAAACGGCCGGCCATGATCGAGCACACGAAAAGCTGCAACTGGTGGTAAAACATGATCGGCATCACGATCATGCCGAGAGCCGGATTCGCGCCGAAAAGCAGCCGCGCCATGGGCACGCCCGAAGCCAGCGTCTTCTTCGAGCCGCAAAAGATCGCCGTGATGCGGTCCTCCATGGAAAACCCGAGCCACTTCGAAACCTTGGACGAGAGGACAAGCGCCATGGCCAGAAAGATCGCCGCGCCGCCCATGGTCATGGCGATCACCTCGATGCCGTTGTTGGTCCAAAGGCCCGATTTGACCGAGTCGCAAAACGAGCCGTACACCAGCATCAAAATCACCAGCTTGTCGAACGCATTGATGAACTTCTTGTGCCGCGCGGCCAGGTTGCCGAAAAGCGGGCGCAACACCTGTCCGAGTACGAACGGCAGAAAGAGCATGGTGGCGATGTTGACCACCGACTTGCCGAACGACATGCCGCCCGAACCCTGCATGTCGATGACCAGACCCACGATGGCGGGCGTGAGCAGGATGCCGAGCAGGCTCGACAAGGTGGCGTTGAAAATCGCCGCCGGCACGTTGCCCTTGCCGATGGCCGTCATGGCGACCGAGGACTGGATCGTCGAGGGCAAGGCGCACAGGTACAAAAACCCGAGCATCAGCCCCTCGGGAATAATCCCGCCGAACACGGCCTTGAATGGAATGAAAAGCAGCGGAAACGCCACGAACGTCAGCGACTGCACGAGCAGATGCAGCTTCCAGCGGGACATGCCCTCGCGCAGGCTGCGCGTGGAAAGCGCCAGGCCGTGCAGGAAAAATACCGCGAAGATGCCCGCGTCCGAAACCGTCTCCGCATGCATCGTTCCGCCCGTGGAACCGAACTCCGGAAAAAGCGTGGCCAAAGCCACCGCCGTGATCATCCCCGCCAGAAACCAATCCTTCGCCATCTTGCGCAACAGCTTGCCCACCATGTCCGTCTCCCCGGCCGCCCGGCCGCCTGATGTTGCGGCGCATCGCCATGCATCCGCGCCTGAGACGTACCTAAACATGGACAGACCCGCCGTCTCACGCTAAATTGACAACATATAGCGAGAAACGGACATGGCGACACTGCGCACCCTGCCCCCCCTGGAAACGCTGCCCCGGCTGGTCTTCCCGCGCAGCGAAACCCTGGCCGCGGACTCCACCTCCCCCGCCCACAGCCATCCCTTCGGCCAGCTCTCCTTCGCCGGCGACGGCGTGCTGCTCGTGCGCACCGAAACCGGCAGCCACGTCGCCCCGCCGCAACGCGCCGTCTGGGTGCCGCCCGGCATGCGCCACGCCGTCGCCGCAACGCGCCGCGCCGAAATGCGCAGCCTCTACATCCGCGCCGACCAGGACGTCTTCTCGCCGCCCCGCTGCCTCGTGCTCTCCGTCACGCCGCTGGTCCGGGAAATCCTCCTCGCCGTGACCGCCCTCCCGGCCGCCTACGACGAGAGCGGCCCCCCCGGCCGCCTCGTGGCCGTGCTCCTCGATCAGCTCGCCACACTGCCCGAAGCCGCCTACAGCCTGCCCTGGCCCCAGGACCCGCGCCTGGCCGCCATCTGCCAAACCCTCACCGACAGTCCCGACGACAACCGCACCGCCAAAGACTTCGCCAAAAACGCCGGCATGACCGAACGGACCCTCGGCCGCCTCTTCCAAGCCCAAACCGGCCTCACCTTCGGCGGCTGGCGACGACGGTCGCGACTGCTCACCGCCCTGTCGCTGCTCGAATCCGGCAAAAACGTCACCGCCACCGCCATCGAATGCGGCTACGACTCGACCTCGGCGTTCATCGCCGCCTTCCACGACGCGTTCGGCATCACGCCCGGGGCGTTCGTGCGGGAAGGGTGAAAGGGAGAAAAAGGCGAAGAGTGAAGATGCCTCCGGCGGCCAGGAGGGGATGATCCCCTCCTGGACCTCCCCGGCGGGGGATGGGTAAGCGGGAGGGAGGACGGTCATTGGGCGGGGCGTCGGGGTCTGTGGTCGCGGAAATGAGGCTGCCGTGCAGGCCGCAAAGCCGGCCAGCACGGCAG
>JAEWPX010000142.1 GCA_023399375.1 Pseudomonadota bacterium
AGCCACGCCGCCAGGCGGTCGCAGCCGGCGTCGATGTCGGCCTCGTCGCCGCCGCAGGACAGGCGCAGGCTTTGCGCGCCGCCCGGGCCGAAGCTGTCGCCCGGGATGGCGATGACCTGTGCCTCGCGGATCAGGCGCGTGGCCACGTCCATGGGTGCAAGGGGCAGGTCGTAGCGGGCCATGGCGTAGAACGCGCCGGCCGGGCGGTTGAAGCTGACGGCCGGGGCCATGGCGGCGAGGCGCTTGACCAGGCGGTTGCGCCGGGCGGCCAGAGCGGCGACGAAGCCGTCGTAGATGCCCTGGGGGCCGGTCAGCGAGGCCAGGGCGGCGATCTGCGCCGGGGTGGGGGCGCAGATCGCCGCGCAGTCGTGGACCTTGAGCATCTGCGCCATGATCGGCTCCGGGGCGAAGGCGAAGCCGACGCGCCAGCCGGTCAGGGCGTAGCGTTTGGAAAAGCTGCCCACGGCGACCAGCCGCGGCCGCAGTTCCGGCACGCTGGCCAGGGAAAAGGCCGGAGCGTCGTAGGAGAGCGCGTCGTAGGTGTCGTCGCAGATGACGCACAGGTCGTGGCGCAGGGCGATTTCGGCCACGGCCAGGAGGTCTTTTTTCGCGAAGACCGCGCCCGTGGGGTTGTGGGGCGAGTTGATGACGATCGCCCGGGTGCACGGCGTCACGGCCGCGGCCACGGCGTCGGGGTCGAGGCTCCAGTCGTCGCGGCGTAGCGGCACGAAGACCGGCACGCCCTCGGCGAGGAGCACCTGCTCCACGTGGGAGGGGTAGAAGGGCTCGGGCACGATGACTTCGTCGCCGCGCTCGCACAGGCAGAGGATGGCGCACAAAAGCGCCTCCATGCCGCCGACGGTGATGGCGATCTCGGTTTCCGGGTTGGCCGAAAGGCCTTTTTCGACGGACAGGCGTTCGGCCACGGCCCAGCGCAGTTCGGGCATGCCGGGCTGGAGCGAATACTTGCCTGCGGCCGGGGAGTCGCGCAGCGCGCGGCACACGGCCTCGACCACATGGGCCGGGGTGGCGAAGGAGGGCACGCCCTGGCCCAGGGAGACGCAGTCCCCGACGCCTGCGGCGAGCATGGGCATGAGCTTGGTGGCCGAGATCTTGATGTTGCGGGCGCGGGTGGAAAACGCAGGGGCGTCGACGGGAGCCATGGAACCGTCCTTTGCGGAGGCTAGTTGCCGAAAACCATCTTGGGCTGCGACGAGGCGGCCTTGCCGCCGGCGGCCAGGGCCTTGTCGAATTCGGCCGTGGAAAATCCGGGGATGACGACGTCGCCGATCACGACCAGCGGGACGCCGCGCACGCCGTATTTCTGGTAGCGCATATTGGCGGCTTGGTCTTTTTCGATGTCGAAAGAGGAATAGGGAACGCCCTTGGCGTCGAAATAGGCTTTTGTCTTGGAGCAGTAGGGGCACCAGCTGGTGACGAAGATTTCCACCTTGGGCGGACCGGCCAGGGCCGGGGCCTCGAATGCAAGCAAAGCGGCGAAAAGGACCAGGGCCGGGACAAGGGAACGCGGGAACAATTTGGCGGGCATGGGGAATCCGGGGGTTGGAAAGTTGCGAATGCCTGGTGGTAGCGGCGGCGGGGAGCCGCGTCAAGCGGGCGGCGTCTTGCCAGGCCGTGGCGGCGGGTGCTAGGAGGCGCGGCATGCCGGGTTTCAAGACGCACATTGCCGGCGCGGCGGCGGTCACCGCCGGGGCTCTGGCCGGCACGTCGTGGCTCGGCCTCTACCGCCCCGGATTCGAGACCATGGTCTGCCTCGGGCTTTTTTCCGTCCTGGGGGGCCTTTTCCCTGACGTGGACACGGACTCCAAGGGACGGCGCTTTTTCTACGGCGCGGCCCTGGTGGTGGACGGCATCCTCATCTTTCGGCAGCAATACCGTTACGCGTCGGTACTGGGGTTTTGCGCCCTGCTGCCGGCCATCGGCTCCCACCGGGGCTGGACCCATTCATGGTGGGCGGCGCTGCTCATCCCCTGTTCCGTACTGCTCGCGCCGATGCTCTTGCTCGGCCTGCCCTGGAAGCCCTTCTTTCCGTACTACCTGGCCACGGTGCTCGGGTATTTTTCCCACCTGTTGCTGGACCGCAAATTTTGATCCGCCGCCGCGTCCCGCGTGGTGCGATCCTTAAAAAATACGGCCGTATTTTTTAAGAAAAGAACTATTCAAAGAGGTTGTCCTCGAAAGGAACATCGGCTTGCTTCGAGGGCACGGCACTAGTGGCGCATGGCCGCGAGCTGCCGTCCGCGCTGCGCGGCTTCCCCCATGAATTCGCCGATGGCGGCGTCGAGGCGCGCCAGGACCTCCGGAGAAACGCTTCCGTCGCACATGACGTAGCGGAGGTTGCCGGTCGGTGCGTCCGCCAGGGAGCACAGGCGCGTCGCCGCGGCGAGGCCCGCGTCCTGTCCCGTGCGCCAGGAGTACTCCTCGGGTTCGATGAGCACCGCGTCCAGCCGGCCGATGGCCAGCAGGGGGAGCATCTGGGCGGGGTCGGACAGGCGGTGGAGGCGTCCTTCGGGCAGGGCGGCCAGGAGCGCGTCGGCCTGGGGACCGTAGGAGAAACCGTTGCGCAACCCCCAGTGCGGTTTCGCGGCCAGGAGATCGGCCAGGGTGGCTTTGTCCGGGCACGTGCCCGCGCTTACGGCCACGGCCAGGGGACGGTTGCGATAGATGGGAGCGCTGAAGCGCGCGAACGACTCGCGGTCCGGGGTTTTGAACCAGCCCACGGCGCAGGCATCGATGTCGCGGGCGAGAAAGGTGGAAAGCACGCGCCCGGGCGGCATTTCCTCCATGCTGTACGGTATGCGCGCCCGCTCCAGAAAGGCCAGGGTGTTGTCGAGCAAAAAGCCGCCGTCCGGACGGCCGTCCTTCAGGCGGTAAAACGGCGGCCTGTCGAAGACGAGAAGCGTGAGCGTCGATCCGTCCGCCGCGCCCGCGCCGCGCGACAGACCGCAAAGGATGGCGAGCGCCGCGCAAACGCCATGGAAAAGACATTTCCACATGACGCCCCTCCCCGGAATAATGGAGGAAAGATGTTTCCGCATCGCGCACAATGCCTCTTTACTCTCCATGACGCCATGTGAATGCGGCGTCAAATGGAAATCGACGAACGCGGCCTTGCCTTTTGGGGCGGCGACGGAATAGAGTGTTTACGCGTCGTCCCCAGATGCCCCCTTTCCCGTTATCCCTGCGGAGCCCCGGCACCATGAGCAACACGAACATCCTTCTCGAATCCGGCACCAACGAACTGGAAATCGTCGAATTCTATCTCGAGGAGCCGTTGCCTTCCGGCAAGACGTACGTGGGCTATTACGGCGTCAACGTCGCCAAGGTCCTGGAGATCATCCGGCTGCCGAAAGTCACGGAAATGCCGCAGACGCCGCATCCCTGCGTGCTTGGCACCTTCAATTTGCGCGACAAGGTGGTGCCGTTGGTCGATCTGAGCATCTGGCTCGGCAAGGACCGCTCGGACAACCCCTCTGACAAGGTGGTTGTGACGGAGTTCAACCGGGTGGTCAGCGCGTTTCGCGTCTCCGGCGTCACGCGCATCCACCGGCTCAGCTGGGAGCAGATCGAGCCGCCGAGCATCCAGGTCCAGACCTATTCCGGCAATTCCGTCACGGGCGTGGTCCGACTGGAAACGCGGGTGGTCTTCATCCTCGACATGGAAAAGATCGTGGCCGAACTCAACCCGGGTCTGGCCCTCAAGGAACTCGACGAGGAGGTTTTCGTCGAGCGCCGCAAGGACCTGCCCGACAAGGACATGACCTTCAAGGCGCTCATCGCCGACGACTCCACCACCATCCGCCGCATGATCGGCACGTCCCTGGAGAAGGCCGGATTCGAGGTCACGCGCACGATAAACGGCCGCATCGCCTGGGACCAGCTCACGGAGTGGAAGGAGGCCGCGACCAAGGAAGGGCGGCCCATCACGGATTTCGTGCACATCCTGGTTTCGGACATCGAAATGCCGGCCATGGACGGACACAGCCTCACGCGCAAAGTCAAGGAGGATCCGGTGCTGAGGCAGCTGCCGGTGATCCTTTTCTCCTCGCTCATCACCGACAGCCTGCGCCACAAGGGCGAGGCCGTGGGCGCGGACGACCAGATCTCCAAGCCCGAGATGCTGCAACTGGCCGAGCGGGCCCGGGCGTTGGCCTGGGAGCGCCTGGCCGCCGCCGTCTGAGCCGCTCTAGCGCCCCTTTTCCCCCTCGCACCAGACCGCAACCGCCCGGGCAATGGCCCGGGCGGTTTTTTGTCGCCGCTGCGGCCCGGACAGGGCGAGTTCCTCGTCCCGGTTGACGATGACCCCGGCTTCGACCAGCACGGCGGGCATATGCGCGCCGGCGAGCACCGCCAGTCCGTCGTAGCGGTAGACGCCCACGGCGTCGTCCACGAGCTCCCGGCGTTCGCCCGGGAGGTCGGCGGCGTGGTGGCGGGTGAAGGCGAGCCCGGCTTCGGTCAGCTCCCGGCCGATTTCCTTGGCCAGGGCCAGACTCCGGCCCGCGAAGGGGTTTCGCCGGGAAAAAAAGAGCGAATACCCGGCGTAGCGGTCGCAGTAGCGCCGCGTGCGGCCGTCCACGCTCCAGGTTTCCAGGAACTGCGGCTGGACCGCGTCGTGATGGATAGAAAGGAGCAGGTCCGCCCTGGCGGTATTGGCCCTAGCCGCGCGCGCCGCGGGCGGCAGGTCGACGCCCTTGGGGTCGAGGAGGAAGGCCTTGGCAAAGCCGGCGGCACCGAGCGCCGCGACCACGTCCTTGGCCAGGCGCAGGTTGAAGTCGTATTCGGGCACGCCACGGGCGCTGGTCGCGCCGGGGACGTTCGGCCCGTGCCCGGCGTCCACGGCGATGGCCAGGGTCGCCTTGGCGCAGGAAGGCCCGGCCGCATCCGCCGCCGGGGGGGCGGATGCGGCCAGGAGAAGGAGCGTGAGCAGGGCGGCGAGAACCGGGCGCATGACGGGTCCTCTCCCGCAAGCCATGGTCAGGCCAGCTTGCCGGCGTCCTTGAGGGCGGACTTGAGCCCGCTTTCCTGGAGGTCCTGGGGCGCGGTGAGGAGCTGGTGCAGGAATTCGGCCGTATTTTCCGAAAGCCAGGCGTCCTTGTCCAGGGTCTCGATCAGGCGCAGACGTTCGGCGCGTTTGTCCGCGGGCTGGGACTTGTCGGCGTCCAGGCGGTGCTTGAGGAAGTGCACGAAGAGGTTTGCGCCGAAAATCGAGGTCTTGGGGTCGAGGTTCACGAACACCCGGTGCAGGTCGTCGCGGGTGCGCTCGGCGGCGATGCCGCGCAGAAAGCGCCAGGGAGCCGTGCCGCTGGTCAGGGAGGCCCAGAAGTAGCGCAGCTTGTAGAAGCGCCGGCCGGTGGAGAAGGCCTGCTCCAGGTCCGTGCCCGTGCAGATGCCGTCCACGCAGCTGCGCAGCGCGCGGCGATAGGGCAGTTCTATGGCGGCCAGGACGACCTGCCATAACAGATAGAGGTTGATCAGCGTCATGATGAGGATGCTGCTGTTGCGCAGCGTCGGATTGACGTCGCTGGCCCAGTTGAGGAACAGGTAGATGAAGATGAAGAGCAGCACGGCGTAGCGCAGCACATTGGCGAGCACGTGGCCGAGGGACCCCATCTTCCATTGCAGCCGCAGCAGCAGGGCGATGAAGAGGAGAAATATGACGGTCTGGAAGTAGATGCTCATGTCCATTTTCGCCAACTGATCGAGCATGACTCACTCCTCGGAGGTTGCGTGGTAAGTGGGGGCGCGCGCCGGCGGGAGCGCCACCGGCCGGGCTGCGGCTGTCACATGTCGCTTCCGTGTAACGCCGCCGGGGGACCTTGGCAACGGTCGCGGCCCGGTCGCGACGGGTTCTACTGTTTTTCCTCCACGGCGCGGACCTTGGCCGCCAGCCGGCCGGACGGGCCGTCGCGCAGGTCCACCCGGATGACCACGTGGATGCGATGGCAGTCCACGGCCAGCGCGTCCTTGCAGCGGGTGACGAGGGCCATGACCTCGTCCCATTCCCCTTCCACGCTCGTGGACATGGGGGAAAAAACGTAGGGCAGCCCGCTTTCCTTGATGATGCGCACGGCCCTGGCCACGTACTCCGAAAGGCTGTCGCCCTTGTCCAGCGGAAAGATGGAGAAATCCAAAACGGCGCTCACGAGGGTCCTCCTTGTCTATTCGACGCCCACGGTCACGGCGTCGCTGCGTCCCTGGTCGTCGACGCACACCACGCGGTGGCGGCCGGGGCTCGGTTCCCAGAAAAGCCGGTCGCCGGGCGGTCCCTGGGCGGCCAGTTCGCCGTCCACATACCAGGAAAGACGGCGGCTGTCGGCAGGGGCCGCGGCGGCAAGCGCGATGCGCTGCAGCGAAGCCGGCACGTCGCGGCGAAAGACGTAGGGCGTGGCCGCGCTCGGCGAGACCACCCGGGGACCTGGGCCGGCCGGCGCGCCGCAGCCCGGCGCGGGCGCGGGCGGGGCCTCGAAGGGGATGCCCACCGCCCGCCAGTAGGACACGAGTTCGGCCGGGTAGCGGGGCACGACCACGGAAGCGGCCTCGTGGCTGCCCAGGCAGTCGGCGGAGAGGGCCTGTCCCGTGGCCGCGTCCACGAGCTGGCGGCGGTGCACCGGGCAGGGGGCGAGGTGGGTCACGCCCGGAATGATCCTGGCCGTGACGCGGCGGGGGCAGTCCGGGCCGGGCAGTTGCCGGCTTTCGGCGCAGACCTCCACCTCGCGGATGTTGCACCACGAAGGCGTGGCCAGACGCGAGCCGTGGGGCTCCACGGCGCGGAAGAGCTCGAACAGGATCGGCCCGGCGTGGACCGCGCCCGAGATGCCCTTGACCGGCGTGCCGTCCATGTTGCCGACCCAGACGCCGACGACCTTGTCCGCGCTGTACCCTACGGCCCAGGCGTCGCGGTGGCCGTAGGAGGTGCCGGTCTTCCAGGCCACGGCCGGCACGGCCAGGGCGCGTTCCCAGGATGTGGGCAGGTCCGGCCGCTCCACCTTGGCCAGCATCTCCGTGACCAGCGCGCTGGCCTCGGGGGAAAAAAGGCGCGTCGCGGCCCCGGCCGGGCCGGCCAGGAGCTTGGGCGGCCGGTGTTCGCCGCCGCCGGCCAGGTCGGCGTAGGCGTTGGTCAGGGAAAGTAGCGTCACCTCGCCGCCGCCGAGGACCAGCGACAGGCCGTAGTAGGCGGCCGGCTTGTCCAGGGTCGAAAGCCCTTCCTTGCGCAGCTGGTCCAGGAATCGCGCCGTGCCCACGTCGTTGAGTAGCCGCACCGCCGGCACGTTGAGCGAGGCCGTGAGCGCCTGTTCCGTGGTCACGCGGCCGCGAAACAGGCCGTCGTAGTTTTTCGGCTTGTAGCCGCCGAAGGCGGTGGGGATGTCCAGAAGCTGGCTTTGGGGAAAGATGAGCCCGGCGTCGGTGGCCATGGCGTAGAGGAAGGGCTTGAGCGCCGAGCCGGGCGAGCGGCGGATGGTCGCGCCGTTGATCTGGCCGAAGCGGGCGTCGCCGAAAAAGTCCGTGGACCCGACCATGGCCAGCACGTCGCGGCTGGCGACGTCGAGGACCACGGCGGCCACGGCCCCGATGCCCTGGGCGGCGAGCGCGCTTTTGCGGCCGCGCAGGATGTCCGCCGCGACCTTTTGCAGCGCGGGGTCGAGGGTCGTGTCCACGCGCGCGGCGTTTCCCGCCGCCTCGCGCGCCAGATCGCAGAACTGCGGCGCGACGAAGGGCGGCTCCATGAGCTTTCGCGGCACGGGCGCCGCCATGGCCGCGGCGGCGTCGGCGGCCGGGATCACGCCCCGGCGGGCGAGTCCCGCAAGGAGCGCGTCGCGGGCGGCCTTGGCCCGCTTGGGATGGCGCACGGGGTCCAGGGCGTTGGGCGCGCGCGGCAGCACGGCGAAAAGCGCGGCCTCGGCCAGGGAGAGGCGGTCCGGGGTCTTGCCGCAATAGAGCATGCTGGCCGCGCCGATGCCGACGATGTTGCCGCCGTAGGGGGCCATGTTGAGGTAGCGTTCCAGGATGGCGTTTTTCGACAGCCGCCGCTCCAGGGCCAGGGCGGCCAGGGCCTCGCGGCATTTGGCGACAAGCGTGCGGGCCTTGGGTTCGGCGAGCCGCGCGAGCTGCATGGTGATGGTCGAGCCGCCGGAGACGACGTGCCCGGCGCGCAGGTTGGAGACGACCGCGCGCGCAAGCGACAGGGGATTGACCCCGGGGTGGCGGTTGAAATGCCTGTCCTCGGCGGCGACGACCAGCCGGGGCAGGATGGGGGCGATGGCGGTCAGGCGCGTGGGAAAGCGCCAGGCCTCGTCCGGGGCGAGGTAGAGGCGAAGCGGCACGCCGTTTCGCGCCGCGACCACCGTCGCGCCCGGCGGCGTAAGCGCGGCCAGGGGAAAGGGCAGGCGCGACGTGGCCAGCCACAGGCCGCCAGCGGCCAGGAGCGCAAGGGCGGCGGCGCACGCGGCGGCGCGAAGAAGGCGGCGTTTCGTGGCGGCGCCGCCTAGTGGCCGGCCCTGGCGCACAGTTCGCGGTAGTTGGCCAGGATTTCCAGCATGTCGAGCTGCTGGTGCACCCGGCAGATGCATTCCTCGACCTGGATGGGCTTGACCAGGAAGTCGTTGGCCCCGACCTTGAGGAACTTGACGGTCTGCGCCCCGCCTTCGGCCGAGACGCCGATGACGGCCAGCTTGTCCTTGGCCCAGGTGGCGCGCAGTTCCTCGATGAGCCCGAAACCGTCGAGGTGCGGCATGTTGTAGTCCGTGACCACGAGGCTCACGTCGCCTTCCCGGCGCAGCGCGTCGATGGCCTGCCTGCCGTCCTCGGCCTCGAGGACCTGCAGGTTGAGGTTTTTGAGCAACTTCGTGAGGTGCAGCCGGAACAGCCGGGAATCGTCCACGACCAGCGCCTTGAGGAACTGGTTCTTGTACAGCCGCTCGATGAGCCGCTCCATGGCCGTCATCTCGGACATGGTCTTGACGAAATAATCCACCACGTTCTGCTCCAGGAGCTTGTGGCGGACCTCCTCGTCGAAGGTGGCGGTCATGACCACGGAGGGGATGCCGAGCGACGTGGCCAGGGGCACTATGCCGCCGTCCTCGTCGTCGGGCAGATTGCGGTCGAGGATGGCCACGAAGATGGCGTCGCGCTTTTCCGTCATGGCCTCCCTGGCCTCGGCCAGGGTGTGGGCCACCAGGGTGGGAAAGGGCGTGGCTTCGGCGATGTGCTGGCTGATGATCTTGGCCTGGACGCGGCTGTCTTCCACGACCAGGACGTGGCGCAGTTCGTTCATGATACCATCCTTATGCTTCCCGGATCATGGGGAAGCATAAGAGATGGGGCGGCCGGTGGCAAGCCGGCCGCGACGCGCTACCAATGCCGGGCCATGGTGTAGGGGATCATTTCCCGGCGGAACGTCTCGGCGTCGACGGTGGAGACCGTGGGCGCGGAAAAGGACGCCCCGGTCCCGGCAAGCGCTCCCACCGTGGCGTCCATGGGCAGGGTGCGGTTGGCCGCGGCCACGATGTTGTTGTTGCGGGCGTCGATGACCTCCACGGCGAAGCGCACGCCGCCGGGCGTGACCACGTAGGTGCCGGCCACGACCAGGGTCGCGGTGGCGCGCCCCGCGGCCAGGGCCTTGGCGTCGCGGGTCAGCGTGAATTCGCCCTGGCCTTTGCTCACCATGATGTCCCCGGCCTTGCGGATTTCCTGGACGTTGTAGCCGAGCGCCACCAGGGCCGTGGACAGCTCCTGGCCGAAAAGTCGCGCCAGGGGCGAGGCGCGGCTCAAGTCGCTCAGATCCGCCGGCGTGGTCACCACCACCCAGTAGAGTCCCCGGCTGTTGTCGCGGGTGTACATGCCAAGGCGCGGCACGAGCTGGCGGTCGAGCTCCCCGGCCAGGGCCATGGCCACATCGGGGTATTGCGGCTGGGGCGGCGGCGCGTTGCCGCCGCAAAGCGCTGCCATGAGCAGCGGCGCGAACACGAACGGCAGGAGCAGAAGCGGCAGGGCGCGAAAGGCGTTTTTCATGGCGGCCTCCTTGGTCATTGGCCTTGGGCCGGCTTGGGCGCGGGTTGCGGGGCGGCATTTTGGGCCGGAGTCGGGGCCGGCGCGGGTTCGGGCGGGAATTCCACGGGCGCGGCCTTTGCGCCGCCCGCTGCCTGGCCGCCCTTGGCCGGCGCGGCCGCCGGCATGGGTGCCGCGGCCGGCACGGGGTCCAGGGGAATGATGGATTCCGTGGGCGGTTCGTAGCGTTGTTCGAGCTTGGGGCCGGCCGGAGCCTGGGCCTTTGGCGCGGACTGTTGCGGCGCGGGACGGGGCTGGCGCTTGCGCGGCTTTTTCGCCCGCCGGCGCTTTGCCGGGGCCGGGGCCGGCGTGAAGGGCGTCGCTGGCGTGTTCGGCGTCGGCGGCGCATCGATGTCGCGGATGGGAATCTGCGTCGGCAGCGGCGCGGGCATGCCGGCCTCGGCCGTGTCGCGGGTTTCGACAAGGCTCGCGGCGGCGATGCACGCCGCCAGGACGCAGGGCAGAATCGTTCGTGCTGGACGCATAGGGTTCTCCACGGGGCCCCCGTGGGGCTCCTGTCCCTGTCATCGGCCGGTTGGGGGAAATCTTTACGGCGGCGGGGACAGCATTCGCCAAGGTGTTTCCCTGGCGCGCGGGGGTTGCGCAAAGTGCCGGGAAGTGGTTTATGGAACCATAAGGTGTCGCCCGCTCCGCGCGCCTGGTTCTCCCCGGCCGGCCCGCGCGAGAAACGAGTATCGGGGATCAGAAGGAGTGTATCAAATGGCTGAGCAACTGGAAATCTACAAGTGCGAACTGTGCGGCAATATCGTCGAGGTCCTGCATGCCGGCGGCGGCGAACTGGTCTGCTGCGGCCAGCCCATGAAGCTCATGACCGAGAACACCGTGGACGCGGCCAAGGAAAAACACGTCCCGGTCATCGAGAAGACCGCCGACGGCTACCTGGTCAAGGTCGGCGCGGTGCCGCACCCCATGGAGGCCAAACACTGGATCGAGTGGATCGAGCTGGTCGCCGACGGCAAGGCCTACCGCCAGTTCCTGAAACCCGGCGAAACCCCCGAGGCGACGTTCTGCGTCAAGGCCGAGAAGGTCTACGCCCGCGAGTACTGCAACCTCCACGGCCTGTGGAAGAAGGACTAGCCCCATGCTGTCCCCGACCATGGTGAAGGCACTCAACGACCAGGTGCACTGGGAGCTGTATTCCGCCTACCTGTACGTGTCCATGGCCACCTATTTCGAGGACAAGGGCCTCATGGGGTTCGCCAACTGGATGCACGTGCAGGACCAGGAAGAGAAGTTCCACGCGCAGAAGTTCTACAACTACATCGTGGAGCGTGGCGGTCGCGTGATTTTGCAGGCCATCGAAGCGCCGCCCCACGACTGGGCCTCGCCCCTGGCCGTCTTTGAAGAAGCGCTGTCCCACGAGGAAGGCGTCACGGCCCGCATCTACAAGCTGATGGACCTCGCGCTCGAGGAAAAGGACCACGGCACGGCTTCGTTCCTCAAGTGGTTCATCGACGAGCAGGTCGAGGAAGAGGCCAGCGTGGCCGACGTCATCTCCAAGCTCAAGCTCGTGGACCAGACCCCGGGCGGGGCGTTCATGCTCGACAAGGACCTGGCCACGCGGGTCTACGTGCCGCCGACCACCGCCGCCTAGCCGTTTCGAAAATATGTCCAACCCCGGCCGCCCGCGCCCGTCGCGGGCGGCCGTCTTTTGCGCGAGGGAGCGAGGCATATGGGCGCATCCGCCGTCAACATCGTCATCGGCGGCGAAGCCGGCCAGGGGCTCGTGACCGTGGGGGAATTCCTCTCGCGGGCGCTGGTGCGCGCCGGCTACGCCATCGTCGTCACCCAGGACTACCAGTCCCGCATCCGGGGCGGCCACAACACCTTCGCCATCCGCACGGACAGCGAAACCGTTGCCGCGCCGACCGAGGGCATCGACCTGCTCGTGGCCCTTTCCGCCGACGCCCTGGCCATTCATAAGGACCAGCTCACGGACCGCGCCCTGGTGCTCGCCGACGCGGCCCACGATCTTGCCGGGCTGCCGGGGCTGGCCATTCCCTACAAGGAACTGTGCCCCAAGCCGCTGTACGAGAACATGGCGGCGCTCGGCGTGCTCGGGGAACTGCTCTGCCTGGACCCGGCCTTCCTCACCGGGCTTGTCGCCGAGAAATTCGGCAAGAAGGGCGAGGAGGTCGTCGCCGCCAACCTCCAGGTGCTCGCGGCGGCCGCGGACTGGACGCGCGCCCGGAAGGCCTCCTTCGCCTGCCTGGCCCCGCCCGTCGCGCGCGGCAAACGGATCATGCTCCACGGCAACGAGGCCATTGCCCTCGGCGGCATGGCCGCGGGCGTCGATTTCTGCTCCTTTTACCCCATGACCCCGGGCACCTCGGTCATCCAGACGTACATCGACCACGCCGACCGCATGGGCATCGTCTGCGAACAGGCCGAGGACGAGATCGCTGCCATCATCATGGCCCTTGGCGCGTCCTACGCCGGCGCGCGGCCCATGGTCTCCACCTCGGGCGGCGGATTCGCGCTCATGGTCGAAGGCGTGAGCCTCTCCGGCATGCTGGAGACGCCTGTGACCATCGTCGTGGCCCAGCGCCCCGGCCCGGCCACGGGGCTACCCACCCGCACCGAGCAGGCCGACCTCGACCTCGTCCTTCACGCCGGGCACGGCGAATTCCCCCGCGCGATCTTCGCGCCGGGCACCGTCGAGCAGTGCTTCCATCTGGCGCACAAGGCCGTGGACACGGCCGAGCGCTTCCAGTCGCCGGTTTTCATCCTGACGGACCAGTTCCTGGCCGACAGCTACCGCGACGTCGCGCCCTTCGACCTGGATGCCCTTCCGGCCGTGCCCCGGGCGCTGACCACCGTTCCCGATCCGGCCGGCTACGTCCGCTACGCCGTGACCGAAGACGGCGTCTCGCCGCGCCTCGTGCCCGGTTTTTGCGAGGCGACCGTCGTGCTCGACAGCGACGAGCACACCCCGGACGGCCACATCACCGAGGACCTCGCCGTGCGCGTGACCATGCAGGACAAGCGCATGCGCAAGCTCTCCGGCCTGACGCAAGCCGCCTTGCCCCCGGACGTCTACGGCGACCCCGACGGCGCAACCCTTTTCGCCTGCTGGGGTTCGACCCTGGGCGCGGCCCTGGAAGCGGCCGAGGCGCTCAACGAAAGAGGGGAAAAGGCGGCGGTGCTGCATTTTTCCCAGGTCTGGCCGCTTGTGCCGGACGCCTTCCTGCCTGCCTTGCGCAAGGCCCGGCGCACGGTCATGGTCGAGGGCAATTTCGCCGGCCAGCTGGCGATGCTCATCCGCCGCGAAACGGGCTACGTCTTCGACAGCCGCGTCAACCGCTACGACGGGCTGCCGTTTACGGCGGCGTACATCCTGGAAAGGCTCTCGTGTTGCGCCCCTTAAAAAATACGTCAGTATTTTTTAAGAAAAAAATAGTTATTTGAACGTGTTGCTCTCAAAAAAATGTCTCCTTTTTTCGAGGACGCGACACGAGGGAGGACGCCATGGTGACTGCGCAAGACTACGGCGAATTCGAAACCGCCTGGTGTCCCGGCTGCGGGAACTTCTCCATCCGCAAGGCCGTGGTCAAGGCCCTGGTGGAGCTCGGGCTGCCGCCCCACAAGGCGGTCTTTTCCACCGGCATCGGCCAGGCGGCCAAGGCCCCGCACTATATCCGCGTCAATGTGCTCAACGGCCTGCACGGCCGCTCCCTGCCCGCCGCCACGGGCATCAGGCTCGCCAACCCGCAGCTCGCCGTGTTCGCCGAATCCGGCGACGGCTGCTCCTACGGCGAGGGCGGCAACCATTTCCTGGCGGCGCTTAGACGCAACATCGACATCACCTACATCGTTCACGACAACCAGATCTACGGCCTGACCAAGGGCCAGGCCAGCCCGACCACGCCAAAAGGCCAGAAGACCAAGACGCAGCCCCACGGCGCTCCTTCGAACGCCTTCAATCCCGTGGCCGTGGCCGTGACCATGGGCGCTTCCTTCGTCGCCCGGGGCTTTGCCGGCGAGATCGACCACCTGGCCGGACTCATCGCGACCGGGGCGCGCCATCCCGGATTTGCCCTCATCGACGTGCTCCAGCCCTGCGTCTCCTTCAACAAGGTCAACACCTACGCCTGGTACAAGGAACACTGTTACAAGCTCGGCAAGGAACACGACCCGTCCGATCCCCGCGCCGCCCTGGAGAGGGCCATGGAGTGGGGCGAGCGCATCCCCCTCGGCATCCTGTATGCCAACGACCGCCCGGCCTTCGGCGCGGGAGCGAAAACGCCGCTCGCGACGCAGGAGCCCGACATGGGCGCGTTGCGGGAGATTATCGAGGGATATGCGTAGAATGGGGTGATGAGAGAGAAGAAATAAGAGGGAAGAGAGAAGAAATGCCTCCGGCGGCTAGGAGGGGCCGAGGGCCCCTCCTGGACCACCCCGAAAGGGGGGAGCGGATAAACAGGTCGGGGAGGTGAGGGATGCGGTTTGATTTGAAGTTTTTTCTGAAGGACACGGTGCGCAAGATGGTGGACTTTTCCACCACCGCGCAAAACCGCGGCCTGCCCGCGCCGTCGCTACAAAAGCCGTATCCGGCCGGGGCCGCGCTCGTGGCGCTGCCGGGGCCGGGGGACGGCTGGCCGGGGATCGCGCCGCTTCCCCTGGCGGCGGCCATTGCCGGCCGCCGTTCCCGACGGGTGTTTGGCGATGCGCCGCTTTCCCTCGAGGAACTGGGCTTTCTGCTCTGGGCCACGCAGGGCCTGCGCAAGGCCCCGGGCGCATCGGGATTTCGCACCGTGCCCTCGGCCGGCTGCCGCCACGCGCTGGAAACCTATCTCGCCGTCTTTCGCGTCGCAGGCCTGGAGCAGGGCCTCTACCGCTACCTGCCCGTGGAGCACGCCCTGGTGCTCGAGGACACGCCGGAGCAGCTGGAGGCGCAGGTCAGCCGGGCCGCGTTCGACCAGCGGTTCGTGGCCAGGGGGGCGGCGACGTTTTTCTGGACCACGGTTCCCGAGCGCATGGAGTGGCGCTACGCCGAGGCGTCCTACAAGGTGATCGCGCTCGACGCCGGCCATGTCTGCCAGAATCTGTATCTGGCCTGCGAGGCCGTGGGCGCGGGGACGTGCGCCGTGGCCGCGTATGACCAGGAAGCCTGCGACGCGCTGCTCGGCGTCGACGGCGAGGAGGAATTCACCGTGTATCTGGCCCCGGTCGGCAAGATCGCGGCCAAGGGAGGCGAGTCATGAAGAAGGTGGCGCTGTTCGCGTTTCGCGGCGATATTTCCTGTTTCGTCCACGTGCTGTTAAACGCCCTGGAATTCCGGGAGAAGGGCTACGAGGTCAAGGTGGTGTTGGAGGGCGAGGCGACCAAGCTCGTGGCCGTGCTGGCCAAGGCGGACAACCCCATGCATCAGCTGTTCGAGCAGACGAAATCCCTGGGGCTTTTCGCCGGCGTCTGCCGCGCCTGCTCGCACCAGCTCGGCAGCCAGGAGGCGGCCATTGCCGAGGGCTTCACGCTGCTTGACGACATGCACGGCCACCCCGGCATGGCCCCCTACACCGACGACGGCTACACCGTCCTCATTTTCTAGCCCCCATTCTTTCCCATCAAGGGGGTCCGGGGGGGATTATCCCCCCCGGCCGCCGGAGGCATCTTCTCTTATCTCCCTCTCTCCCTCCCCTTAATCGTATTTCACGGCGCTGATTTCCATCAGCTTGTCCAGCCGGATGCGCGTTTCGATGCGGCGCATGGTGCCGGTCTTGCCGCGCATGACCAGGGAGTGGGTGACGGCGTGGGTGCCGGTGAACTGCACGCCTTCGAGGAACGTGCCGCCCGAGATGCCGGTGGCGGCGAAATAGGTATCGTCGCTGTTGACGAGCGTTTCCTCGGTGAAGATGCGGTTGCAGTCGATGCCGGCTTCGGCCAGGGCCAGTTTTTCGTCTTCCAGTTGGGGATCGAGGCGCGCGAGCAGCCGCCCGCCGAGCGCCCGGATGGCGCAGGCGGAAAGCACGCCTTCGGGCGTGCCGCCGGTGCCGAGCATGACGTCCACCACGTTTTCGGGATCGACGGCCATGAGCGATCCGGCCACGTCGCCGTCGGTGTGCAGCTGGATGCGCGCGCCAACGGCCCGGATGTCGGCGATGAGGCTCTTGTGGCGCGGCTTGTCCAGGACGAAGACCACGAGGTCGTCCACGTCCTTGCCGAGTGCCTTGGCGATCTTCTTCAGGTTGTCGCCCACGGGCGCGTCGAGGTCTGCGGCGTCGCGCGCCTCGGACGGCACCACAAGCTTTTGCATGTAATAGCTCGGCCCGGGGTTGAACATGGAGCCGCGCGGCGCGATGCCGACCACGGAGATGGCGTTGGGCCGGCCGTAGGCGAGCAGGTTCGTGCCCTCGACCGGGTCCACGGCCACGTCCACGGCATGGCCCTGGCCGCTGCCCACGCGCTCGCCGTTATACAGCATCGGGGCCTCGTCCTTCTCCCCCTCGCCGATGATGATCATGCCCTCGATGGGCAGGGTGTTGAAGGAAAGACGCATGGCGTCCACGGCGGCCTGGTCGCCGGCGTTCTTGTCGCCGCGCCCGAGCCAGCGCGAGGAACTCAGCGCCGCCGCTTCCGTGACACGTACCAGATCCAAGCCGAGATTTCTGTCCGGCGCTTCCATGCAGGCTCCTTTTAGGGAGTGGGGAGGAATGCGGGGAGGGGACCCC
>JAEWPX010000195.1 GCA_023399375.1 Pseudomonadota bacterium
GGCCCTCGGCCCCTCCTGGCCGCCGGAGGCATTCTTCTTCCTACTTCTTCTTCCCTACTTCCCCAATCCCCGCAAACGCAGCCCCACCAGCCGGATAAAGCCCGTGGCGTCGGCCTGGTTATAGACCTCGTCCTTCTCGAAGGTGGCGAGTTTGGGGTTGTAGAGGCTGTTGGGCGACTTGCGGCCGAGAGGATAGGCCTGGCCCTTGTAGAGCTTGACGCGCACGGTGCCGGTGACCCGCTGGCTCGCCTCGTCGATCATGGCCTGCAGGGCCTTGCGTTCGGGGGCGTACCAGAAGCCGTTGTAGACCATTTCGGCGTAGCGCGGGATGAGGCCGTCGCGCAGGTGCATGACTTCGCGGTCGAGGCAGATGCCTTCCAGGTCGCGCTTGGTGACGTGCAGGATGGTGCCGCCCGGGGTTTCGTAGATGCCGCGCGACTTCATGCCGACGAAGCGGTTTTCGACCATGTCGATGCGGCCGATGCCGTGCTTGCCGCCGAGGGTGTTGAGTTTTTTGATCAGCGCCGCCGGCGAGAGCTTTTCGCCGTCGATGGCCACCGGGTCGCCGTGCTCGAAGTCGATGGTGATGACGTCGGGCGTATCCGGGGCTTTCTCCACGGGCACGGTAAGCAGGTAGGTGTCGGCGCTGGGCTCGTTCCAGGGGTCTTCCAGCTCGCCGCCCTCGAAGCTCAGGTGCAGCAGGTTGCGGTCCATGCTGTGGTCCGAACCCTTCTTGTCCGAGGGGACGGGAATGCCGTTTTCCTTGGCGAAATTGATCAGGTCCGTGCGCGAGGCGAAGTCCCATTCGCGCCAGGGGGCGATGGTGCGCAGGTCCGGGGCGAGCACGCCCGTGGTCAGCTCGAAGCGCACCTGATCGTTGCCCTTGCCGGTCGCGCCGTGGGCCACGGCCTGCGCGCCCTCGGCCCGGGCGACCTCGACGAGGCGCTTGGCGATCAACGGCCGGGCGATGGAGGTGCCGAGCAGGTAACGGCCTTCGTAGATGGCCCCGGCCCGCAGCATGGGGAAGATGAAATCCTTGGCGAATTCCTCGCGCAGGTCGTCGATGTAGGCCTTGGCCGCGCCGGTGCGCAGGGCCTTTTCCTCAAGGCCGTCGAGTTCTTCCTCCTGGCCCAGGTCGCAGGTGACGGTAACGACCTCGCAAGCATAGGTCTTCTTGATCCATTTGAGGATGACCGAGGTGTCGAGGCCTCCGGAGTAGGCCAGCACGACTTTCTTGATGGCGCTCATGGCAATGTCCTTATGGGAAATCTGGGCTTAGCCCTTGGTGAAAATCCATTCCAGAATGGCCTTTTGGACGTGCAGCCGGTTTTCGGCCTCATCCCAGACGATGGAGGCCGGGCCTTCCATGACGGCGTCGGTGATCTCCTCGCCGCGGTGGGCGGGCAGGCAGTGCAGCACCTTGGCCCCGGGCGCGGCCAAACCGAGCAGTGCGTCGTTGATCTGGAAGCCGGCGAAGGCCTTGGCCCGCTTCTCCCGCTCGCCTTCCTGACCCATGGAGGCCCAGACGTCGGTATAGAGGTAATGCGCGCCCCGGGCGGCTTCCCTGGGGTCGTTGACCACGGCGACTTCCGCGCCTTCGCTCCGGGCCCGTTCGACCACGGCGGGCAGGGGCTCGTAGCCCTTGGGCGCGGCCACGACCACACGGATGGGGAAGCGCGCGGCGGCGTTGATAAGCGAATGGGCGATATTGTTGCCGTCGCCGACAAACGCCACGGTGAGCCCGTCCAGGCGGCCGGAGTGCTCGCGCATGGTGAGCAGGTCGGCCATGATCTGGCAGGGATGGTACTCGTCGGACAGGGCGTTGACCACGGGGATGGAGCCGCTTGCGGCCAGTTCCTCGAGCTTGTGGTGGCCGAAGGTGCGCACGATCAGCGCGTCGGCGTAGCGCGAGAGCACGCGGGCGGTGTCGCGGATGGGCTCGTCGCGGCCGAGCTGGGAATCGTTCTGCGTCATGAAGATGGGCCAGCCGCCGAGATGACGCACGGCGACCTCGAAGGAGACGCGGGTGCGGGTGGAGGCCTTTTCGAAGACGAGGATGCAGGTTTTGCCATCCAGAAGGTTGGAGCGGTAAGCGGCGGCCTTCATGGCGGCGGCCCTGTCGAGCAGGGCGGCGGCCTCGTCGCGGGAAAGATCCAATATGGTCAGGAAATGTTGGGGCATGAGGGCATCCTTGGGTCGCAACTTCCCGGAAATGGAAAAGGATGATTCGTACTCTCATATGACACTGTTTGTAAAGATGCGATACCGGCGGGAATGCCGCCGTCATTGACCGCGTCGCCGAAAAGAGGCTAAAGCTCATGTCATGGTCCCTTCGCTGCGGCCCGTGCATGCGGCCGCGGGCGAAAGTCAGGCCCGAGAGCCGGGGACACAAGGGGAGACACGATCATGAAGGCGGCAAAAGCCCTGCTCCTGACGGCGATTTTGGGCGTTGCGGCGGCGCTTGCGGGTTGTACGGTCGCAGCCGGTCCGGCGGTCTACTATCCCGCCCCGCCGCCGCCCTGTCCGGACGGCTACTACTGGTCGCCGGGCTACGGCTGCGTGGCCGTGCCCCCGGCCGTGGTCGTGCCGCCGGACGCGGTCTACGCGGCGGTCAGTATCGACGGTCTGAGCCTGCGCTCCTGTCCCACGACCAAGTGCGGCATCGTCACCTCCTTAAACAAGGGCGAACAGGTGCAGGTGCTCTCCCACGAAGGGGCATGGACCCATGTCTGGGCCTTCAGCCGGGGCCTGGAAGGCTGGGTGGCTTCGCGCTATCTCGATTGACGCCGGGTGCCGCATGGGCGTACGCCGCAGCGTCATCCTAGGGAGGTATTCCATGTTCATCGGCAAAATATCGTATTGCGCCGGAGTGGCGCTTGTCGCGCTGACCCTGGCCTTCGGCCTCGCCGCCACGCCGGCGTCCGCCGGCCAGACGCCGTTGCTGCTCGCCCAGCAGGGCCCCATGGGCATGCCGCCCGGCCAGCAACAAGGCGGCAACCGGCAGCAACCCCAGGGCCAGGCAGGCGGCAACGCCAACAACAGCTGCATGCAGAGCTACCAGCGCTGCGTCATGATGTGCGCCGGGGTGGCCAACTGCATCAACAACTGCAACGTCGGCTACGCCGTGTGCACGAACCCGCAGGGCGCACGTCCCCGCGGCCAGTAACCTCGGCCCTACCCGCCCAAACGACAAGGCCCGGCGGACGCGCGTCCGCCGGGCCTTTGCCTTGCCGAAACAGAAAGACGACTACGCGTCGGGCAGGGGCCGGTCCTTGGGCCACTGCGGGGCAACATACGTTCCGGATTTGCCGCCGGCCTTGTAGAGCAGCCGGATCTCGCCGAGGACGATATCCTTCTGCACAGCCTTGCACATATCGTAGATGGTCAGGGCGGCGACGGAGGCGGCGGTGAGCGCTTCCATTTCCACGCCGGTCTCGGCCGTGGTCGCGGCCTCGGCCTCGATGTGCACCACGCAGGCGTCCGTATCGACGGTGAAACGCACGTCGGCGAAAGCGAGCGGCAGCGGGTGGCACAGGGGGATAAGCTCGGCCGTGCGCTTGGCGGCCATGATGCCGGCGATCTTGGCCGTGGCCAGGGCGTCGCCCTTGGGCAGGGCGGCGGCGGCAAGCAGGCGCATGGTCTTTTCGCCGAGGCGCACTTCGCCGCCGGCAATGGCCAGCCGCCGCGTCTTGGACTTGGCTCCCACGTCCACCATGCGGGTGCGGCCTTCGGCGTCGATGTGGGTCAGTTCGTCACTCATGGCGCCCCTACTCGAAATTCGGCACCTTGACCTTGCGGTCGATGCGTTTGGCGGCCGTGGCGTCGGCCTTGGCCTTGTCGACGTCGCCGAGCTTCATGTAAAGCATGGCCCGGTTGCCATAGGCCTCGGCCATCTTGGCGTCGAGCTCGATGGCCTTGGAGTAGTCGGCCAGGGCCAGCTCGGCCTCGTTTTTGGCGTCGTGGCACATGCCGCGCAGATTGTAGGCGCTGGCCATGTTCTTGACGTCCGTGCCCGCGTCCTTTGCGCCGTCCTCGATGACCCGGGTGAAGATGGCCATGGCCTTGTCCATGTCGCCAGCCCGGGCGGCGGCGATGCCTTCGCGGAAATCCTCAGCCGCCCCGGCCAGAGCGGCGGAAGCCAGGAACACGGCGCACAGCGACGCGCACAGCGCGGTGAGCAAACGTTGCGACATGGGCATCAGTTCCCCATGGCCTCCTTGGCTTTGCGGAAAAAATCCTTCACCTTTTTCATGGGCTTTTGCTCGTCGAGCTTCTCGAACTCGCGCAAAAGCTCCTCCTGCTTTTTGGTCAGGTTCTTCGGCGTGACCACCGTCACCTCGACCAGCAGGTCGCCGCTACGGCTCGAGCCGGGCACAGGCAGGCCGAGTCCCCGCAGGGAAAACACCTCGCCGCTTTGCGTGCCTTTGGGAATATCCATCATCTCGTGGCCGTCGAGGGTCGGCACCTCGATCTTGTGCCCGAGCGCGGCCTGAACGAAACTGATCTCGGCGCGCAACACGAGATTCTGGCCCTGGCGCTCGAAGACCTTGTCCGCCTCGACGTGCAGGATGACATAGAGGTCGCCCGGAGGGCCGCCGTGCAGCCCGGGCTCGCCCTCGCCGCGCAGCCGCAGCCGGCTGCCGTCGTCCACGCCTGCGGGCACGCGGACCTTGAGCTCGCGCGTCTGGCGCGTCACGCCCCGGCCCCGGCATTCGCGGCACGGAGACGTGACCACCTTGCCCTCGCCCCGGCAGATGGGGCAGGTCACGGCGATGCGAAAAAAGCCCTGGTTCTGGACAACCTGGCCGCTGCCGCCGCACTGCTTGCAGGTCTCGGGGGAGGTGCCTGGTTCGGCGCCGGAGCCGCCGCAGACGTGGCATTCGACGTTTTTGGGAATCTTCAGCGTGACTTCCGTGCCCTTGGCCGCGTCGCGGAAGGAGACGGTCAGGTCGTAGCGCAGGTCGTTGCCGGCCTGCGGGCGCGGCCCGCGTGATGCGCCGCGACCGCCGAAGCCGAAAAACTCGCCGAAGATGTCGGAAAAGGCGCTGAAAACGTCGTCGGTGGTGCCGAAGCCGCCAAAGCCGTTGCCGCCCAGGCCCTCATGGCCAAAGCGGTCGTAACGGGCGCGGGTTTCGGCGTTGCGCAACACCTCGTAAGCCTCGGCCGCTTCCTTGAACTTGGATTCGGCCTCGGGATCGTCAGGGTTGCGGTCCGGATGGAACTTGAAAGCCTGCTGGCGATAGGCCTTCTTGATCGTCTCGTCATCGGCGCCGCGTTCGACGCCGAGCACTTCATAGTAATCCCGGGGCATTTTACTTCACTATTCGTTTTCAGGCAGCAGCACGCCCGCTTCCACGATGGGTTCGCTCGGCAGCACTTCGCCGGCGGCGATTTCGCGCAGGGCGGTGACCACTTCCTTGTTCTTGCATTCGACCAGGGGATCGTAGCCTTCGCGGTACTGGTGGACCCGCTTGATGGCCATCTGCACGATCAGGAAACGGTTGTTGATTTTTTCAAGGCAATCTTCAACGGTAATGCGCGCCATGCGTTTCTCCTTGCGCGTTGTCCGCGCCGCGTCGGCAGGCCGGGA
The DNA here is from genome assembly GCA_023399375.1 of Pseudomonadota bacterium. Lineage (GTDB taxonomy): Bacteria > Desulfobacterota > Desulfovibrionia > Desulfovibrionales > Desulfovibrionaceae > Solidesulfovibrio. Next base: position 5,591 of record JAEWPX010000195.1, read on the forward strand.
GGGGTGTGACACCCTGGTAAGTCGTTTTGCCGCCGAGTCAAGGGGGGTTTTCCCGGGGCTCATCCGGCACGAAAGTTTTCGTCTGCCGCGAAACTCGTTTTGATATCCAGGCCGCCCCCCGCCGTCAAGGAGAATCCGCTTTCCCGCGCGCCCACCTCCTGCACGACTTCCCTCTTGTGTTTTTCCCCAATTATGTACATTTGAGGATACCTGGGCTTCCCTGCCGTTTCGAGGGGCCGCAAAATGGCCGCCGGTGCCGTGCCCTGCCGGCGACCGCCCGCAAAGGAGAACAAACGTCATGGGCCTCGATCGATTGCACATCGGCACGCGTCTTTTCGCCCTCTCCGGCATCGCCCTGCTCCTGTCCGCCGTCGCCGGCGGGTACGGCCTCTTCACCATGAACCGCATCAACGACGCGGCCCTTCGCACCATTGAGGAGAACGCCCTGGTCGTCGCCGCCGTGGACGAGGCGCGTTCCGCCCAGGTCACGTTCAAAAAGCAGGTGCAGGAATGGAAAGACATCCTGCTGCGGGGCAATGACCGCAATAATTACGACAAGTATCTCGAGCAGTTCAAGAAGCAGCACGCGGAAGTGCTCAGGCTCCTGGCGCAGCTTGCGCAGACGCTCTCGCGGCTGCGCTTCCCCACCGCCGCCATCGACCAGGCAAGGACAGTCCACGTCGCCCTCTTCCAACGCTACCTGACGGCGTTGCAGGCTTTCGATCCCGACGCTGCCGACGCCGGGCGCAAGGTGGACCGCAGCGTCGTCGGCATCGACCGCGAGCCGACCAAGGCCATTGACGACATCGTCAACGACATCACGAAACTGGCCACGGAAACGGCGCAGCGCACCGCCGCCCGGACGGAAGCGCTGCACAGCCGCGCGCGCCTGTCCTACATCGTCGGCATGACCCTGGCCGGCGTGTTCCTGTGCATCCTGGCTGTGGCCATCATCCGCTCCATCCTCGTCCCCCTGCGCCGCAGCGTCGCCTATGCCGAGGCCGTGGGACAGGGACAACTCGACGCGACGCTCGACGTCTCCGGCACGGACGAACTGGCCACGCTGGCCACGGCCATGCGGCGCATGGTGGAGAGCCTCAAGGAAAAAATGCGCGACGCGGACCTCAAAAGCCGGGAAGCGGCCGCCGAGGCGCAAAAGGCGACGGCGGCCCTGGAGGCGGCCGCCAAGGAGAAACGCCGGGCCGAGGAAGGAAGCGAGGCGCTCCTTTTCGCGGCGCGCCAACTCGAAGAGGTGGCCCGCGTGGTCTCCTCCACAAGCGAGGACCTGGCCGGGCAGGTGGCCCAGGCGAGCCAAGGAGCCGCGGCCCAGGCCGGCCGCATCGGCGAGACGGCCACGGCCATGGAGCAAATGAACGCCACGGTGCTCGAAGTGGCTCGCAACGCCGCCGAGGCCTCGACCATGGCGGACATGGCCCGCACCAAGGCGCAGGACGGGGCCTCGGCCGTCTCGCTGATGGTCGCGGGCATCGGCGAGGTGCGGCACAAGGCCGTGGCCATGAAGGCCGACATGGATGGGCTCGGCGCGCTGATCGCGGGCATCGGGCAGATCCTCGACGTCATCTCGGACATCGCGGACCAGACCAACCTGCTCGCGCTCAATGCCGCCATTGAGGCGGCACGCGCCGGCGAGGCCGGACGCGGCTTCGCCGTGGTCGCCGACGAAGTTAGAAAGCTCGCCGAAAAGACCATGGCCGCGACCGCGGAAGTGGGCCAGGCCATAACGGCCATCCAGGACGGCACGCGCCAAAACGTCGGCAACATGGAGGACGCGACCGGCCGCATCGACGCCGCATCGCGGCAGGCGGACGCCTCCGGCGGCGTGCTCGAGGCCATCGTCAGCTACGTGGACCGCACCACGGACCAGGTCCGCTCCATCGCCACGGCATCGGAGGAGCAATCCGCCTCCAGCGAAGCAATCAACCGCAGCCTCACGGACATCACCCGCATCGCCGCCGAGACCTCGGACACCATGGCGCGCGCGGCAAAAGGCGTGGAAGCCCTCGCCCGCCAGGCGCAGGCCCTCGACGCCCTCATCGCCCGCATGCAGCAGGCGCGCGAGGAAAGCGCGGCCGCCCTGACCGGATAGGCGCTAGTCGAGGCCCGGCAAGCGCCCGGCTGCCCCGCCCGTCGCCCCGCGGCCGAGATAGCGCACGGCCAGGATCGTGATGTCGTCGGACTGCGGCGCGTCGCCGGCGTATTCCCGCACCGCGCCAAGGAGCGCCTCCACCACCACCTGCGGCGTGCGGTGGCGCTCGGGCCGGCAGGCTTCGAGCAGCCGCGCGTCGCCGAAAAGCGCCTGTCCGGCATTCATGGCCTCGGTCACGCCGTCGGTGTAGAGCACGAGCGTGTCGCCCGAGGCCAGGGTCAGGCTGCCGGTGCGGTAGGGATACTCCGGCACGCCCCCGAGCACGAGCCCGCCCAGGCGCGGCACGTAGGCGGACTCGCCGCGCTCGCGCAGCACCAGCGGCGGATTGTGGCCGGCGTTGGCGTAGCGCACCACGCCCGTGGACAGGTCGAGCACGGCGCAAAACGCGGTGACGAAAAGCCCGGTCTCGTTGCCGTCGGCCAGCTTGTCGTTGACCTTGGCCGCCACTTCCGCCGGGCTGCGTTCGGGCCGGGCATAGGCCTTGAAAAGCGTCATCGTCACGGCCATGACCAGGGAGGCCGGCACGCCCTTGCCCGAGACGTCGCCGATGACCAGGAAGATACGGTCGTCGTCCAGGGCGTAATAGTCGTAGAAATCGCCGCCCACTTCCTTGGCCGAATCGAGGACCGCGAAAAGCTCCACCTCGGGCCGGTCGGGAAAAGGCGGGAACAGGCGCGGCACGATGCCCATCTGGATGTCGCGCGCCACGCGCAGTTCGCCCTCGATGGCCTCCTTGACGCGCCGCGTCTCGCGGGCCTCGATCTCCGTGCGCACGATCAGCACGAAAATAGCCATGCCTGCGGCGTTGGAGACGAGCATGGGCACGGCGGCGGAACGCACGATGGCAAGCGCTGTCTCGTAGGGCTGGCCGAAGACCAAGCCCGCGAGCATGTGGAAGGCCTCTATCACCAGCGCCAGGGCCGCGGCCCGGCCCGTGGTCGGGAGCCGCCCGCCGAGGCGCTTGTGGACGAAGCCGCCGACCAGCCCGGCCACGACCGTCGAGAGCGTGCAGCCATAGCAGGTGGGGCCGCCCAGGGAGAAGCGGTGCGCGCCGCCGATGAGCCCGGCGCCGAAGCCGGCCCAGGGCCCGGCGAGCAGACCGGCCAGGGCGGGCCCGAGGTCGCGGATGTTGATGTAGGACCCCATGATGGGGATGCCGGAAAGGGTGCCGTAAACGGAAAAAAGTCCGAAGGCCGCGATGATGGCGGCCTTGTCGCGCAGGGTCGGCCGGCCGTCGAGGATATCGGCGAAGACTTTGGTCCTGGCGAGCACGAAGGCCAGGACCATGATCACGCTCACGCTCTGGAGCAGACTGACCAGGACGGACAGGTCATCCTGCATGACGACGCCCCCTCAATAAGCCAATTTTCCGAGGGATTTGAGAATGAGCGTCGCCCCCATGGCGAACATGCCCATGAGCCCCATGCCGCAGGAAAAGCCGGCCAAAAGCACCGGCGCGTACTGCCGCCACTTCTTGCCGTAGCGTTTGAGGAAATAATAGCGCCCCAAAAGCGCGCCCACGACTTCGAGGATGAGGCCATGGGGCACGCTTTGCCCCAGCCCCCGCACGATGCCGTAGACGAGCAGCACGGGCAGGCCGAAGATCATGAGCAGGAAATAGGTGACCAGCCCCAGGCCCAGGCCCGCCGTGACGTACCAGCCGTTTAAGGCCTGGAAGAACAGCGAATTACCCTCCAGGGTCGAGGTCTGCATGAGCAGGGTGTTCAAGGCCTGGAGGTGCCACAGCTCCTGGGCGTAGGGGTAGCTGGCCGAAGGGATGGGCGCGAGCTGCCAGATGAACTGGGAAAAGAGCAGGCTTGCGCACATGACCACGGGAAAGACCACGATCTCGGCCTTGATGATGCCGCGAAGGCTTGTGCCCGTCAGCTCGATCTCGCGGAAATCCACAGTCGCCTTGCCATAGTTGTGGATGGGGATGGGCGCGTACCAGATCTCGATGCCCTGGTAGCCAAAAAATTTCGCCCCGGCGATGAAGCTCGCCTCGCGCACCAGGGGCAGACTCACGAACTGACCGGCGATGCCCTCCATGCGTGCGGTGATGTAGGAGATGACCGGCGTGTAGACGAAGCCGTAGAGCACGAAGAACATCCAGGGAAACTGCGGCACGAGGAACAGGCACATGCCGACGTAGGCCAGGGTCGAAAAGACGTAGATGGCCACGGAAACCCAGAAGTTGATGTCGCCGCGCGCCTTGTTCGTGTCGAAAAGCGCCTTGTAGGCCGCGCCGCCGACGCCGCCCTTGCGCAGCGACCGCGCCACCTGCCACACGCCGATGACGCCGATGGCGAGCCCGAGGCCGATGCCGAAGGACATGTAGAAGTCGAAGTTGTTGGCGAAAACCGTCTCCACCGTGCCCATGCCCTGCCGCCAGCGGTGCAGGATGCCGTGGTGAAAAAGGATCGGGTTGGCGACGAAAGTGATGGCAAGGCCGACGAGGCCGCCGATGACGGCCCAAAACGGCAGCACCATGCCGGTGAAGACTAGGCCCAGGTCGAACTGGATGCCCGTGGCCACGGCCGGCAGCCATTCCTCGGTGTTGCGGGTGAAATCGGCCCAGGGGATGGGGATCAGGCGCACTGGTTCGGTAAAGACCAGGCCCGAGACCACGGGAAAGAGCACGTAGACCGCGCCGAAGGCCAACCCGATCATGCCGCCTATGGAAAAGACGCGCCATTTCCAGCCGGTCTTGCGGTCCTCGGTGGACTCGGCCAGGGCCATGGTGCCGAGCGCGCCGACCGGGGCCATGGGAAAGGGCAGCTTCTCCACGTCGGAGGTGATGCGGTACAGCGCATAGCCCAGGCCGAAATGGTCGATGCGCTGCACGATCTGGGAGCCGACGAGGAGCAGGATGGGGACGAGCCAGTCGCGGTGGAAAAACGTGCGCGCGACCAGGGACTCGGAATCCGGCCCCGGCGCGATCCAGGTCGGGATGAGGTCGGTTAGGCCCAGCATCTTGGCCGCGTCGGACTGCACGAGGTACTGGTTCCAGAGCAGGCCGTGGAACGGCGAGGCCATGGCCGCGCCGGCCATGTAATAGAGCAGGAAGATTTCCTGCTGCTTGAGCTCGGTATAGGCGCGTTTGGCGATCTCGGCGAAGAGGATGATGGTGACCCAGCGCGCGGCCGGCCCGATGCCGGTGCCGATGACCAGTTGCAGGTACATGCTGCCCGGCATCATGAGAAAGCCGATGAAGACCGCGCCGACGATGGTCTTCCAGTCGAAGCCCTCCTCGAAGCGTTTCGGCGCGGGGAGCAGGTCCCGGTATTCGGCAAGTTCCTTGTCGTCGTACATCGGCGCGTCCTAGTTCGGCAAAACGAGGTAGCTCTGCCCCGTCCACAGCCCGATCACCGCAAAGATTCCGCCCATGAGAAAATCGCCCAGTATCAAGCCGATGAAAAGCAACCGCACCCGTTTGAGCAGGACGATGCCGCCGTAGCGCAGGGTCAGATGATTGCACAGCCAGCCGAGAAAAAAGGAAAACCACAGAATGCGCATGGCCGAGGAATACATGGTCAGATAGCCAAGCGGATGGATCGGCCACCAGTAGAAGCGTTGGTAGGCGACCACAAGCGCGAACATGACCGCCGCGCCAAGGAGCGTGAAGCCGATCACGGTGTTGTTGGAGCCGGCCGGCGCCTCGAGCAGGCGCTGCACGTTTTCGTAGACCGTGGTCACGGTCTGCGTCTCCCAGTCCACCTGCAAGTCGCGCAGGCCGTACTTGTGGCAAACGGCCAGCACGGCGGCGAAAGACACGCACACGGCCAGGGCCAGGGCGACGACGATGCCGGCCAGGTACAGCGCCTTGGGCCGCCTGCCCTCCCCGACCTTGGCGGCGTGGAAAAGCGACGGGAGAAGCGATTCCCGCAAATCCACGAAGAGCATCTTCTGCATGACCGCGGCCATGAGCAGCGCCATGCGGCTCAGTAGCCCCGTACCGAAAAACGCGAGCAGGCCGTCGGTCGGCGCGGCGGTCAGCGTGAAATAGGCGATGCCGCCCTGGCAGATGATGCGGCTGGCCACGAGCATGACCATGAAAAACGCGCCGAGAAGCAGTATCGCCTGGAAAAGTGGCATGCCGAACGCCACGCTCCAGGCGACGAGCGCCCCGCCGCCAAGGAGCAGACACCACAGCGACGCCGGCGCGCCCACCCACTCGGCCTCGTCCGGGCCGCGGAAGCGAAAACGCAGGGCGTCGCGCGCCGTGGCCAGCAGATGGTGGCGGGCCAGCCACAGGATGAAGAGGAAAAAGACGCCGTAGGCGCCGATCATCTGCGTTTCCTCGGGCAGGGCCAGGGTCGGACCGAAAGTGACGCCGAGCGCCGAGGCCGGCACCTGCTGGCCCAGGATGTCGAGGACGCCGTAGAAAAAGCCGCCGAGCAGAAAAAACACCCAGAAGCTCAGGGAAATCTGGCGCGCGGTGAGGAAGGCGAAACCGATGAACGCCGGGTAGAAGTAGATCTTGAGCTTGGTGAAGCCGGAAAAAAGTCCGGTCTTGGGGAAATACGGCCCGGCAAGGATGAGCGTCGGGATCTGCGGCACGGACGGGTCGTAAAAACCGATGCCGTTAATGGTATGCAGGCAGATGCTCACAAGCGCGCCGCAGAGCAGGAAACGGTCGGTGAAAAAGCCGGCCAGCCCGCCGGCGTCCATGGCCCCGGTCATGGCCTCGGGCAGGCGCAGCAGAGGGAAGTTCATGCGTTCGTTGGACACCCACTGCCTGGCGAAGAGGTTCGTGAGCGAAAGCATCACGAAAAAGCACAGGCCCACGAACACGCCCCAGGCGGCCAGGGGCCCGGTCCAGGCCTTCCAGGGGATGGCGGCGAGCACCTGGCCCCAGGACATGGTATAGCCGCCGGCAAGGCCGTTGTAGAGCGTCTCCACGGCATCGGCGTCGCCGGGATACCAGCCCATGGGCAAAAGCGGCCCCAGGATGTGTCGCCACTGGTTGCCTTCGCTGGCGAAATGCTGCGGCGCGGTGAGGGTTATGAAAAAGGTGCGCGCAAGCCCGGTGTGCGCCACGCCCGAAACCACGACCATGAGCATCCAGCAGACCATGAGGTCCGTGCCGGAAAGCACCGCCCGGCCGCGCACGAGGCGCCCGACGCCCGCGGCCAAAAGCGTGAGCAGGACCAGGATGCAAAAGGGCGCCAGGGGGAAATGGCCGCCGCCGAGCGGTGTGGCCCCGTAATAGAGGTTATTGAGCGGCGTGACGGCGCAAATCGCGAGCCCGAGCGCGATGCCCAGGAGCACGGCGCGCTTGCGGATGCGGCCCGGAGCCGTCATGCCGCGCCTCCGGCCGGGGCGTCGCCGCCCTCCCCGCCGCCGCGCATGCGGGCGCTGAAATCGCTTACCACCTTGTCCTCATACGCCACGCGCACGGCCTCCTCCAGGGAGCGCCAGACGAGCAACTGCTTGCGCAGATCGTTGACGAAACCCTTGTTGAGCCGCTTCCACATGCCGGCTTCGCCGGCCTGACGCGACAGTTCCACTTCGATTTCCATATAGCCGGGCGTGTCCTCCGACGGAATGAAGGTGATGGCGACGGCCTGTTTGATGCCGAAATCGAAGGGAGCCAACCAGACCGTGGCGGAAATGCGCATGCAGGCCCGCAGGTCGCAAAATTCCGGAAACCGCTCCTTGGGGTGCGGTTCGGCCCCGGGCAGGTCCCAGGGGCATTCGAAGGCGTAATCCACGTCGCCCGTGGCGAAAAGGCCATGGGAGATGTCCTGGTGGGTGCCGTAATAGTCGAAAAGGAAGCCGCCGGCGCATTCCTGCTCGCGCACGCGCACGAGAAACGGCAGGCGGGTGCGTATCGCGCCGGCCACGGGCTCGGGCATGCTCCAGGAGCGGTTGACGTCCGGGATGGCGATCTTGCCGGCCATGCGCGAGGGGTAGATGACGGACAGGAGCACCACGGCGATGACGAGCCCCATGGCCGCGACGCCGGCCATGGAGGAGTAGTTGGCGGTCATGCCGGCCCACAGGGGCGTGCCGGAGAGCAGTCCCGCCGCGATCTGGGCGAGCAGGTAGCCGAGCACCACGCTGATGACGGCGAAGGCCAGCGCCTCGGCAATGAAGAGGAAGGAGACATGGGACGGGGCCAGGCCTACCGCGGTGTAGACCCCGATCTCGCGTTTGCGCTCGAACACCGCGCCGATCATGGTGTTAAGCACGATGAGCACGGAAATGACCAGCGGCACGAGGATGTTGGGCACCCCGGCGTAGCCCAGGGCGTCGCCGGCGTGGTAGACGAAGACGCCGTCTTCCTGGCCGGAAAAGACCGCCAGACCGAAGCGGTCGGCCAGCCGCGCCGCAAGCTCCCCGCCGCCGTCGGTCGCGGCCTTGCCCATGACCAGGGCGTCGGCGGGCGGGGCCACGACAATGGACTTGAGCTGCCCGCCAAGGCCCATGAGCGTGTCGTAGGGCACGACCACGGTCAGGTCGTCGTCGACGTGCTGGTAGCGGGCCTGCATGGTTTTGACGTCCTCGCCGGACTCCACGGCCTCTTTTTCGGCCTCGGACGTCTCGGCCGCGGCCTCGCTCGGATAGACCACCGGGGTGACGGATTCGCCGTCGAGATCCACGCGCTCGTCCAGGGCGTTCTTGCGGAGGATGCCGACCACGGTGAAGGGACGGCCGAACAGCGTGACCGAGCCGCCCGGGGCGACGCCCAGGCGCTCGGCCATGGGCGCGGGCAGAAGCACGGCGTCGCGGTCGCCCGAGGAAAACCAGCGCCCGGCGACGAGCAGGCCGCGCATGCGGCCGATGTCCGCTTCCTGGTCGGAAAGCCCGAGAAAGCTCTGCACGGTTTCGCTGCGAGCGCCCGCCCGGATGACCGAGGACGGGGTCAGAGTCTTTTCCGGCAACTCCAGCCAGGCAAGGGGCGCGACCACCAGCCCCCGGGCATAAGCGTCGCGCACCACGGACAGGGCTTCGGGCGGCAGCGAACGCCAGCCGGCGTTTTTGAGCAGCACGCCCCGGTAGGGCGCGGCGTCGGCGAAGCGCGAGGCCCCCTCGTCCCGGGTGGACTTGACGCTCGTGAAGCTCATGATGGTGAAGGTGAGGATGACGAGGGTAAGGCAGGTGAGCGCCGTGCGCACCTTGCGCCGGCGCAGGTTGCTGACGCCGATGACGAAGGCCGCGGCGAAGGCGCGCATGCCGCCGATGTCCGAGGACTTGGCATGGGAGGCGCGGCGCTGGAGCGCGGTCATCTCGCGTTCGAAGCGCAAAAAGATGATCAGCGCCACCATGACCGAAAGCCCGAGGATAAAAAAGGCCAAGATGACCACGAGCGGGCTGTAGGTCAGCTGGAAGGCCGGGTGGACCTGGTAGACCATGGCGATGACCGCGGCCAGGACGGCGAGGAAGGCGACGATGCGCTTGTGGATGTCGGCGAAGTTGAAGACCACGCGTTCGACGCAGTAGGCGAAGGGGATGAAGAGCGCGATATAAAAAAGGACGCCGAGCAGCACGTCGCGCTGGGTCTTTTCCACGTCGTTGTAGACGCGCACGGCCAGCGCCCAGCTGGAGCGGGCGGCGGCGATCATGGCGTCGAAGCGCTTGGCCCCGGCGTCGGCCAGGGCCTTGGCGTAGAGATCGCGGCCGCGCTTTTCCAGGTCGCGGATGCGTTCGTTCACGATGCCGTGATTTTCGAGGTTCTGCACGCGCGGCCCCACGAGCTCCCACATGTCCCTGGCCCCGAGGAGTTCGGTCACGGGTAGGACGGGCCAGGCGTCCACGAGGTAGCCCGTGCCCGTGGGGTGCTCGGGGCTGGAATTGAGCAGGATGAGCTTTCGCGCGAGCACGGTGTCGGAGAGAATGCACTTGTAGGGCGTGCCGGGCTCGAGGAAGATCGAAAGCAGCGTGGAATCGAGGGTGTCCAGGCGGCTGAACCAGGAACGCAGGGGCGGGGCCTCGCGCCGGGCGTCGAGAAGCTCGATGCGCGTGAAATAGCGGAAGGTGCGCGGGTCGAAGGCGGCAAAAAGCGTGCTCTGCCGGCAACCGAACATGACGAGGTCGGTTTCCATGGCGTTGCGGTTCATCTTGACCCGGTAGGCCTCTTTGCCGGTCTGCTTCTTGTCCACGGCCCACACTGCCTCGCCGCTGTCCGGGTCGAAGCGGAAGCCTTCGATGACGGCTTTGTCCAGGACGTATTTCTTGTTGGCCAGGCCGTTTACCCGAAAGACGCCCTTGGCGTCGGTCACGGCGTAGAAGCGCGTCTTGCCCTGATAGACGCAAAGCACGGTGCCGGGCGCGGGCCGCTCGGGAAAAAGCTCGCCCTGGCGGATGAAGTTGACGCGGCCGGTCAGGGTGGAAAAGACGTTGCGCGGCCGTTTTTCGCCCACTTCGAAGTCCGGGGCGGCCATGGCGGCAACGACGTCCGCGACGAAACGGGACTGCCTCGTGAGCGCGTCGAAATCGACGGACGCGGGCACGTCGCCGGGCGTGCCCCAGGCAAGGCGCGCGTCGGCCACGGTCGCAAGCGTGACGCCGAGCACGCCCGCGATGTTGCCGATCTCGCCGCCGAGCTTCGGCCGGTCGGGCAGCAGGCCCTGCCAGGGACGGCTGCGGTCGTCGCGCATGCCGTCCTGGTAATAGTCCGCGGGCAGGCCCTGGCTCTGGGTCGCGGCCTGGGCCGCGGCGGCCAGGGAACGGTTGATGCGGCCGTAGGCCTGGACCGGGTTGACGTCGGGCTTGACGTCGAAGGTGAATCCCCGGGCGAACGCGCCCACGCCCTGGCCGTGGCTGGAAAGATACAGCGACGCCTGGGCGACGATGTCCCGCTCGCCCACGCGCTTGCGCAGGTCGCGGGCGCTTTCCACACAACGCTGTTCGATTGCGGCGGAGGCCTGCGCGCGCGCAAGGCGCTCCCGGGCCTCGGGCACGAGGGCCAGCAGCGCGGCGGCCTCGTCGGGCCGGGCCAGGGTGAAATCCTCGCGCCACATGAGCCGGCGCAAAAGCGCCCGGCGTTCGGCCAGGGCCGCGATGGCCGCCTGATCCTTCGCGCCCGGGGCCAGGCGCAGCTCCATCAGGCGCGTGGTGACGGCGTCCACGGCGTCCTTGAGGGTCTCGGTCATGGCCCGGCGTACGTCGGGCCGGGCGAGCAGCGCCGGGGCGGCGGCCTCCCCGCCCTCCTCCAGCTTCGCAAGCCCTTCCAGCACCTCGTCGATGGTCCGGACGTCGTCACGAGCCTGACGGGAACGGACGCGCAGTTCTTTGCCCTTGTCGCGTAGGGCGGCGTAGAATTCGCGCAGTCCGGCCAGGGCCTGGGCATGGCCGGAGGCGGCAAGGAGCAGGGTCGGCCGGGCCGGGGGATGCGCGGCGAATTCGCGTCCCAGGCGCAACAGCGCGGCGATGGAAGCGGCCTCGTCCGCCCCGGGCGACGCGCCCGGGGCAAAGGCCGCGGCGTCGAAGGGCGCTTCGACCACGAGCAGTTCGCCGGCCCTGTCGGGATCGGTTCCGGGAAAAAGAAGATAGACGTCGGCAGCCACGGCCGGCTTCCAGGCCGCCTTGGCGGTCACCGTGGCCACGGGACCGGCAGGGTCGCCGGAAAGCGCGGCGTAGTCGCCAAAAAGCTCGCGCGCCGCGCGCGCGGAGAGCAGGAAGCGGGGAAAGCGCACGGGAGTAAGCTCGAACTTGTCCCGGAAAAGCCCGGCGTCGGCCGCCTCGCCCGAGGCGTCGTCGGCAACATAGACGAGGGCCTTGGCCCCGAGCTGGGCCGCTGCCTGCCAGCCCCGTCCCGAACGCAGGTCCATGAGCACGATGGCCCCGTCCGGGGATTTGCCGTTGAAGTCGCCGTACTCCCCTGCCCCGGCCCAGACCACGGGGCCGGAAAGCCCTTCCGGCGGCACGGCCCCAGGGGTCAGGGCATTGAGCGCCAGGGGCGAAAGCGCGGCCTTGCCGCCGCCGGAGACGACAAGGGTCGCCGGGGAATGGTCCATGACCGGGGCCACATAGTCGAGCCGCCCGACCTCGCCCGCGCCGAGGCCCTTGAAAAACACTTCCACGGCCTCGGCGGCGATGTTGCAACCCGCGCTTCCCGTCACCCGCGAGCCGAGCCCGGCCAGACCGTCGATGACGGCCCGCTCGAGTCCCCCCCCGGCATCGGGGGCGGCGACCCAGGAAGCGGCCAGGGCGGCCGCGCGCGGATCGGCGGCGTCCTTTTTCGCCCGCTTGGCCAGGGCCTCGGCCGGCAACAGCGCCAGACAGGCGGCCAGGAGCGCGCACAGCGCCGCGCGAAACGCGACGGTGCGCGACAGGGCGGCGGGAAACGGCAGTCGGCGCGCCATCCGGCCTCAGTCCTCCCTGGTCCCGATCGTGCCGACGGAGATGTTCAGCTGGTCGCGCTCTTCGATCTTGTCGATGCGGCCGTCGCGAATCCAGACCACGCGATCGGAGACGTTGAGCATCTTGTAGTCGTGGGTGGCGGAGATGACCGTGACGCCACGTTCGCTGCTTAGGTGCTTGAGCAGCGCGATGATTTCCTCGCCCGTGGTCAGGTCGAGGTTGCCCGTGGGCTCGTCGGCCAGGATGATGGCCGGGGTGTTGGCCAGGGAGCGGGCGATGGCCACGCGCTGCTGCTGGCCGCCGGAGAGTTCCTGGGGCTTGTGGGCGTGGCGCTCGCGCAGGCCGACCAGGCCCAGGAGCTCCAGGCCCTTTTCCGTGGCCTCGTCCTGGGGCGTGCCGGCAAACGTCATGGGCAGGGTGACGTTTTCGAGCGCCGTCATGACCTGGATGAGATTGAAGGTCTGGAAAATGTAACCGATCTTGCGGTTGCGCAGCCAAGCGAGTTCGTAGGCGTCGAGCTGGGCGATATCCACCTCGTCGATGAAAACCTTGCCGGAACTGGGCTTGTCGAGCCCGCCGATCATGTTGAAAAGCGTGGACTTGCCCGAGCCGGATGGCCCCATGATGGACAGGTATTCGCCGGCCTTGATGGTCAGGTCCACACCGCGCAGGGCCGTGACCACCTGCGTCCCCATGGTGAAGGTCTTGGCCACCCCGGCCACCCGGACGATATTGTGCGCCTCGGCCATCTGCCGCGCTCCCCCTTCCCTTCTCGACGCGTTTTTCTCCGGTCAACCCCGGTCGCGCGTCATTCCTGGGCCCGCATGGCTTCCACGGGCCGCATCCTGGCGGCCACCACGGCCGGATAGACCACGCCGAGCAGGCTCAATCCCGCGCCGACGGCCATGGAAACGAGGAGCACCCGGCCCATGCCGGCGAAGGTCAGGCCGGCAAAGGCCGCCCCGCCGTAGCGCACGAGCCCGACGAGCACGGCCCCGGCCATGCCGCACAGCGCGCCGACAAACGATCCGGCCAGGCCCTGCATGCCGGCCTCCAGCAGGAAAAGCCGCAACACGAAGCGGTCGAGGGCCCCCAGGCACTTCATGGTGCCGATTTCCCGGAAACGTTCGGTCACGGCCATGAGCTGGGCGTTGACGATGCCGACCGTGCACACGAGCAGCGACAGCAGCACGATCCAGCGTTCCTTGGGGCTCGCGCCCAGGCGCGCGGCCTCCGCGGCCGCCTGTTCGGGCGGCGGGGCCACGGCCGGCAGGTCGTAGCCGGCGTCCTGCAGCGCCAGACGCAGATGCGCGTCGCCCGTGGCCAGCACCCCGCCCGCGACCTCGGTGCCGGCGAGGATGAAGCTCAAAAACGCCACGGCGAGCACGAGGCTCGCCACCGTGACCAGGGAACGCAGAAAGCGCACCCGGATGCTCTTGATGCTGATGGCAAGGGAGATGCGAAACGGCAGCACCACTTGGCGCGCGATCTTCCTGCGCCCCGTGGGCATCGAAGCCAAGCCGTTCCGTTCCTGCCGCATGCCTGTTCCATGTCTTTGCGCGCGGGGCGCGCCTTCATGCACGAGTGCGGGTTGCCCCCGATTTCTGACAGAAAGGCCGCATCCTGCCAAGGGCAAGACCGCGGGAGGGAAGGTCCGGCTATTTTTTGGCGCGGCGCTTGGGAATCTCGATGCCGTATTTCTGGATCTTGTAGTTGAGCGCCCGCCGGCTGACGCCAAGCAGCGGCGCGGCGGCCTTCTGCACCCAGTTCGACTGTTCCAGCGCGCGCACGATGGCGGCCTTTTCGCTGGCGTCCAGGGACAGGGAATCGTCCTCGCCCGTGGCCGAACGGTCCGGGCCCTTGCCGGCCAGGGGCAGCTGGAGGTCGTCCGGGGCGAGCACGCCTTCCGCGCCCAGGACCACGCCGGCCTCCAGGGCGTTTCGCAGCTGGCGCACGTTGCCGGGCCAGGGATAGGCCATGAGGTAGGCCATGGTCTCGGGCGGCACGACCACGGGCGGGATGCCTTGGCCGGCGCAGAACTGGCGGATGAAATGCTCGGCGAGCACGGGAATATCCTCGCGCCGCTCGCGCAAGGGCGGGACGTTTATGGTTACGACCTTGAGGCGATAGAGCAGGTCCTCGCGAAAGACCCCTTCCGCAACCTGCTCGAAGATGTCGGCGTTGGTGGCGGCGAGCACCCGGCAATCCACCTGGATCTCGCGCACGTCGCCGATGCGGCGGATCTTGTGGTTTTCGAGGAAGCGCAGGAGGCGCACCTGCATTTCCATGGTGATGTTGCCGATCTCGTCGAGGAACAGCGTCCCCTGGTTGGCCTGTTCGATGAGCCCCTTCTTGTCCTTGACGGCGTGGGTGAACGCGCCCTTGACGTGGCCGAAGAGCTCGGATTCGAGCAGCCCCGCCGGGGTGGAGCCGCAGTCCACGGTGACGAGCGGGCCGTTTTTGCGCGGGCTTCTGCGGTGGATAAGGTTGGCCACCAGCTCCTTGCCGGTGCCGGATTCGCCGAGGATGAGCACGTTGACGTCGCGGGCGGCCACGCGGTCGATCATGGCAGCGAGGTCGCGCATGGCCGGGCTTTTGCCGACCAGTCCCGATTCGGCGATGTCCGGGGCGGCGGGCGGCGGCGCGCCGGCGGCCTTGGCGAAGACCTCGGCCACGCGGGTCAGCAGTTCCTGGCCGTCGAAAGGCTTGGTCAGGTAGTCCACGGCCCCGTGCTTGATCGCTTCCACGGCCCCGGAAATGCTGCCGTGGGCGGT
Source organism: Pseudomonadota bacterium (assembly GCA_023399375.1). Lineage (GTDB taxonomy): Bacteria > Desulfobacterota > Desulfovibrionia > Desulfovibrionales > Desulfovibrionaceae > Solidesulfovibrio. Next base: position 20,840 of record JAEWPX010000195.1, read on the forward strand.
GAGAAAGATGATCGGCAGGCGCAGGCCCCGGCGCTCCATCTCCTCGAGCAGGCGCATGCCGTCCATGCCGGGCATGCGGATGTCGGAAATGACCAGGCGCACGGGACGGCTCCCGAGCACCTGCAGGGCTTCGACTCCGTCGCCGGCCGTGACCACGTCGTAGCCCGCGGAAACGAGGCGCACTTCCAGGACTTCCAGGATGTGCGGGTCGTCGTCCACGGCCAAGATGGTCTTTCGCGTCTGGTCGGCGCTTTTCATGGGCATCCGGTCGCGCGGGGCGCGACGAGGGTCAGTTGTTGATCAGGCCTTTTTTCTTTTCCTGGATCTGCTGGTGGATGGTCTCCAGGGCCCGAACCTGCTGCTGGATGCTCTTGCGCACGTGTTCCTCGCGCTCGGCGAGCTTTTTGGCGCACTCGCGCTCGAGCGTCGCCTTCTGCTCCTTGAGCGTCGCGGCGGGCTTCAAGTTCTTGAGGGCTGGAAGCAGGAAACGCGGGTCCTCGCCGCTGCCGCCCGGGAGCGAGCCCTTGGTCCAGGCGTCGAAGAGCTCCAGGGCCGCGGTCATCTCGGCATCGGTGTTCGCCTGGGCGAGCTTGACCCCGGCCATGGCGAACAGGGCCTTCTGGCGCACGGCCGCGTCCGGGTCGGTGTTGCTGGCGATCCGCCACAGGCCCATGGCCCGTTTGACCTCGCCGGTGTCGTAGGCGCACACGCCCTGGTCGTAGAGGCTGTTGCGCGTGGGTTCGCAGGCCGGCGAAACGACCACGGGCGCGGCGGCCTGGGGCGGAGGCGGCGGCACGGGCGGCACGGGCGGTTTTTTCGCGACGCAGCCGCAGGCCAGGAGCGCAAGCGCGAGGCACAGGCCGCGGGCCACATTTCCGATGATCGCATTCTTCGTGTTTTGCGCCATATCAGGCTGTTGCCTCATCCACGGGGATTGTAAAGTAAAACGTGCAGCCCTTGCCGGGCAGGCTCGACAGCCAGATGTTGCCGCCGTGGGCCTCGACGATGGTCTTGGCGATGGACAGCCCAAGGCCGATGCCGTCGGTGGTCCGCTTGGTGCGCGCGCCGCGGTAGTATTTGTTGAAGACGTAGGGCTGCTCTTCCTCGGCGATGCCCGGGCCCTCGTCGCTGGTGCTGACGAGCAGCTTGCGCCCGCCGTCGGCCATTTCCAGGCCCACGAGCACCGTGCGCCCGGGCGGGGAGAACTTCACGGCGTTGCCGACGAGGTTGTAGAGCGCCTGGCCGAGCAGTTCGCGGTCCCCGACCACGGAGACGATGTCGCGCCCCACGCGCGGCGTCAAGGCGATGCCCTTGGCTTCGGCAGCCGGTGCCGCCTTTTCCAGTGTCTCGAGAACCAGCTTCTCGGGATCGAAGGGCGTGGGCGCGAGGTCCACGATCTGGGAGGCCATGCTCGAGACCTTGAGCAGGCTCGTGAGCATGGCGGAGATGCGCTGGAGCTCGTCGCTGGCGATGTCCAGGAAACGCTTCTGGCGCTCGTTGACCTCGCCGAGCACGCGTTCGCGCATGAGGTTGACGGATTCGCGGATGGAAGTCAGCGGCGTGCGAATCTCGTGGCTGACCATGTCGATGAAGTCAGCGCGCATGCGCTCCTCTTCCTTGAGGCGCACGGTCATGTCGTTGAACGCCTGGGCGAGCTCCCCGAGTTCGTCGTTGGAAAGGACGCGGATGGGCTCCAGGCGGCCGTCGCGGGTGTAGGCGCGGATGCCCCGGCGCAGCTCGCGCAGCGGCCGGCGCAGGGAATAGGTCAAATAGAGGATGCCAAGGAGCCCGAGGCCGATGGAGACGACCAGGCCCGTCACGCCGCGGCTCACCGCCACTTCGCTGATGCGGTAGAGCTCCCGCATGCCCGATTCCAGCACCCGCTCGTTGTCCTGGCGGGCGCTTATCACGATGCGCATCCATTTGTTGAGCGTCTCCTGGTCGATCCAGGGCTCGCCGGCAAGGGCCTTGCCCTGCGCCAGTTCCGGGAAGGCGGCGCGGAACTCGGCGTGCAGCTCCTCCCATACGGAAAAGCTCTCGTAACGGAACCAGAGGATGCTCCAGATGGCGTTTTTGTATTCGTTAAGCGCGTTGAGGAAGTTCTTCTTGTATTCCTCGGAGTGCATGATCTCGTACTTCTTCTGGTTCTCCTCCATGGAAAGCAGGCTGTCCACGAGCCGCTGCGAAATGGAGAGGACCTCGAAGCGGACCTTGACGATGTCGCGCGAGATGTTGACCGATTCCTTGATGTAGATCAAAAGCGTGGACGTCGTGAAATACGCCACCACCAGGATGCCTATGTAGACGGCCAGCATCTTGAACAGCAGGCCGTACTGCTTGATGGGTTTGCGATACAGATACATGGTGATCGGCGGTCCGGGGAAGGACGCTTACGACGGGGCCGGCCGCAACGGCGGCCGCCGCGACGCCGCCGGTCCTACTTGGCGGCGAAGAGTTCCTGCTCCAGGGCGTGGGGGCGCCGGATGTTGGTCAGCACCAGCCGCTGGCTGCTCGAGGCGGTCAGGATGACCTTGCCGTAGCCGAGCAGGCCGCCGAACAGGCCGGGTTCGCACTTGACGGACTCGATCTTGCCGACGTCCAGGGAAAAGGTGCCGAACAGCGCATCGTCGCACAGCAGGCGTTTTTCCGTCACGCCCACCCGCAGGGTGAAGAAGGAGAACAGACGGGTCAGGGCCAGCAGGGTCAGGATGATGAAAAAAATGTAGCGGAAGAGCCAAATCGCGGCGGTAATGATCTTGGGCAGAAACTTTTCCAGCTCCTCCGGCACCTTGAACTGCGCCAGCGCGGTCAGCGCCGGTCCGCTCGACCACACGGCCAGGGCCAGGGCGAACAGGATCGCGGCCTTGGCCAGCACCACCCAGTGCTTGCCTGTCCTGTAGAGAATATCCTCACCCTCGAAAACGAGGCCGTTTAAGCTCATGGCTTCCCACTCCCACGGCAGACGTGTCGTCCCGCCGCCCCGCCTCGCGGCGCAAGACAGCGACAATCGACGGCCTTAACCGAAAACGGCGCGTTAGGCAAAGCCTTCCTCAACCGCGGGGCCACCACCAGCCGACGCCGAGCGCCCAGGCCACGAGGCACGCGCCGCCGGCCAGCACGGCAAGCGCCGCCTGGGCCGCGCGGCCAGGCCTGCCGGCGCGGCACAGCCGCCAGCCGGCGGCCAGCCCCAGGGCCGTGCCGCACAGGAATCCGAAGAAATGCCCGGCCAGGTCCACCTGTCCCGTGTTCTCCTCGGAACCGGCCCCGAGCATGGCAAGCAGCATGAGCACCGCGCCCGCGGCCAGAAAACGCCTGGCGGAAAGCCCGGCCTGGAACCCCGACAACCGCACCCCGCCCAGTGCGCCGAGCGCCCCGAACACGGCTGTGGACGCGCCCAGAAAGTGCATGCCCGGCCCCTGGACAAGGGCCTTGCACACGTTGCCGCCGATACCGGCCGCGACCGTGAGGGCCAACCCGAGCCCGAGCCCCGTTTCCCGGCACAGCAGGCTCAGGAAAAGCGCCGCACAGGCAGCGTTGCCGAAAAGGTGGGCCGGATCGGCGTGGAGCCACAAAGCGGTCGCGGCGCGCCACCACTGCCCGGCGAGCATGGCCGCGCTGTCCCCGGCCCCGATCTCGCGCCAGGGGATGCGCCGGCCCCGCCACACGGTTTCGCCGAGCAGAAAGCCCCAGATGCCGGCGACGACGCCCATGACGGCGAGGACCGGCAGTGTGGCCGAAGGCCGGCGCGGCGCAGCCTCCGGATCGGGCAGCACGCGGTTTTCGCGTTCGGCCGTGTAGGCGGCGATCTCCTCCAGGGCTTCGTCCGCGCGCCGTCCAGGCACGAACAGCCTCCAGCCGGAGCCGGCGCGGCGCAGCACGTGGGGCACGCCCCGAGCCGTGAGGACGTAGGCCCAGTCGCGCACGCGGATTTCCGTGGCCGTGGCGTCCGGGTCACCGAGCAGTTCCGGCGTCAGGTCGTAAAGCGCCGGGCGCGGCCAGAAGTGCGTCCTGCGCCCGGCGTCGCCGCCTGCGCCATTCGGGGGCGACGGCTCAACGGGCATGGGGCGCAACCTGGATACGGGAAAGCGTCGAACAAGGCGTCGTCATGGAAGGCATGTTACGTTGTTCCGGCGGGACAGCGCAACGCCGCGTTGCGGGCGATCCGCCCTTGCCGCCACGCCCGCGGTTTTGCTACAGGATGCAGCATGAACAGAGAACGCCGCCAATTCTATTCGACCTTCCTGCTCCTCATCCTCGCCGCCTCGCTCGTCCTGGCCTTCATCGTGCTGCGGCCCTTCGTGGACATCCTCATCATCGGCGTGGTGCTGGCGACGCTCTTTCAGCCGGTGCACCGCAAAATCGCCGGCCTGTGCGGCGGGCGGGCCACCCCGGCGGCGCTTCTGACCACCGTGCTCATCTTCTCCTGCCTCATCATCCCGGTCTTCGTCTTCCTCGGCGCGCTGCTCGCCCAGGGCGTCCAGTCCGTCAACGCCCTGCAAGCCAAGCTCGCCACCATCGACTTCAACGCGCTTTTCAGCCACGAAGCCGTCGCCCCCTACCTGGGCTGGATACAGGACCACCTGCCCTTCCTGAACATCAAAAAGCTCGCCCTCCAGGCCGACCTGCTGTCGCTTTCCAAAAACGCCGGGCAAATCCTGCTCAACAGCGGCACCACCATCATCGGCAACGTGTTCGTGCTGACGATGAATTTCGTCATCCTCATCTTCGTGCTCTTTTTCCTCATCCGCGACGGCGAGGCCATGCTCGGCTACGTCCGCTACCTGCTGCCGCTGTCCACGAACCAGGAAAACCGCATCTTCCGCCAACTCGACGACGTGTCCAAATCCGTCATCCTCGGGGCCTTCGTCATCGCCCTGGCCCAGGGCGCTGCCGGCGGCCTCGGGCTTTTCATCGTGGGCATACCGCCCTTTTTCTGGGGCTGCATGATGGGGTTCGCCTCGCTCATTCCGGTGGTCGGCACGGCCATCATCTGGCTGCCCGTCTCGATCTACCTGATCCTCACCGGCCAGTGGCAATGGGGCGTTTTCCTCATCGGCTGGGGCGCGGTCGTGGTTTCGAGCATCGACTCCATCATCCGGCCGATCCTCATGCAAAACCGCTCCAAGATGTCCACGTTCTGGGTGTTCCTCTCCATCATCGGCGGCATCAAGTTCTTCGGGGCCCTCGGCATCCTCTACGGTCCGCTGGTGCTGGGGTTCGCCATGGTCATGCTCTCGCTCTACGGCGAGGACTACCGGCACGTGCTGGAGGAGCGCAACGTCATCAGCGCGCCCACGCCCAACGCGACGCCTCCGAAGGCATAGCCGCGAATGCCGACGTTTCACATACGAACAAAAAAGGCCCCGCACATGCGGGGCCTTTGCTTGCATCAATCCGGGGAGCCTACAAGGGCTCCCCGACCGTCAGACGGGACACTGCACGTCCTTGGTCGAACCCGGTCCGGCCAGCGGCTTGAAGCACTTCCTGCCGGCGCCGCACACCGGACACTTCCAGTCGTCGGGCAGGTCGGCGAAGGCCGTTCCCGCGGGAATCTTGCCTTTGCGGTCGCCCTTGTCCGGATTGTAGATGTAGCCGCAATTGGTGGTCTGGCACTGCCACATCTCTTCAGGCGCTGCCATCGTCGCTCCTTTTCCGTGCCGCCGGACGACGCCGGCCGCGATTAATCGACCTTGAAAAACGCCTTGGCCAGGGCCTGGCAGACCGGGCACTTGTCCGGGGCCGCGCCGGCGACGGTGTAGCCGCACACCGAGCAGACGTACCAGTCCTTCTCGGGATAGCCGGCGACGTCCTTGGCGGCTTCGGCGTACAGGTCGGCATGGAGCTCCTCGACGGCGTTGGCGAAGGTGAAGCCGCGCTCGGCAGCCTTTTCGCCCTCGGCCTTGGCGTCCTCGATCATGCCCGGGTACATGCTCTTGAACTCGTGGGTTTCGCCCGCGATGGCGTCCTGCAGATTGGCGGCCGTGTCTTTGATGCCGCCCATGTTGCGCAGGTGGGTGTGGGCATGGACGGTCTCGGCGGCGGCGGCGGCCTTGAAGAGCTTGGCCACGCCGAGGTGGCCTTCCTTCTCGGCCTGGGCGGCGTAGGCGAGGTACTTGCGGTTGGCCTGGGATTCGCCGGCAAACGCAGCCTTGAGGTCTTCCATGGTCTTGCTCATTTCGATCGACTCCTTTGGTTTTCTTGCGGGTTTGTGTTCTACATGCCTGAAAGGCAGACGCGGCACACGCCGCGCACCAGAATTTGTGCGTCGCGGGGTACGCCCCACGCGGCGACCACCGGCGGCAGGTCGTTTAGATCCGCCCCCGGCATGGTGAAATCTTCGATGCGGCCGCACGAAAGACACACCAGATGATGGTGCGGCGTCACATCGCCGTCGAAGCGCCCCTCGTCGCCGCCGCCCGGCACCCGGCTCACCAGCCCCCGCGCCTCCAGCGCGGACAGGGTGCGGTAGACCGTATCCAGCGAAATGGCCGGCGCGGCCTCGCGCACCCGCCGCCAGACCGTCTCCGCCGAAGGGTGGTCCCGGGTCGTGGTCATGGCCGTATACACCAGATAACGCTGGGTGGTAAACTTCAGGCCGCTTTTGGCGAACAATTCCTTGAGGGCATCCATCGACATAGTTTTCATTCCTAGTTGCTGTTGATTCCTATTTAAAGAACAGCCTCCGGCCCGTCAACACTTTTTTCATCTCATTTATCTTTATCGCCACCAGGTCCGGCCGGCGCGCCAGAGCCCGTCCAGGGTCAGCGCACGGCCACGGCCGCATTTGCGGGCCAGGAACACGAACAGATAGGCCGCGGCCAGGGCGTCGGCGCGGGCGTCGTGGGCGGAAAATTCCGGCAGGCCGTAGCGGCGGCACAGGGACGGCAGGGAATAGTCGAGGCTTTCCGCCTCCCCTGCCCTGCCCCCGGCCACAAGCCGCTTCTCCTCGAAGGCCATGGCCAGACGCAGGGTGTCGATGCAGGGCGCAACCAGCGGCCCGCCCAGGCTGCGGCGGCTGGCGGCATTCAAAAAGCCCATGTCCAGATCGATATGGTGGCCGACAAGGATGGCGTCGCCGACGAAATCGAGGAACGCGGCAAGGACTTCGGCTTCTTCGGGCGCGTCGCCAAGGCCCGAGGCCGTGAGGCGATGGACGAGGGAGGCGTCGCGCGGCACCGCGCCCGGGGGCCGCACCAGCGAATAAAACGACGCCCCGGGCAGGATCGAAAGCCCCGACAGGCGCACCGCGCCGATGGAGACCAGGGCATGGCGGCGCGGATCGAAGCCGGTCAGTTCGGTGTCCACGGCCACGAACGCGCAGGCGTCGAGGAGCGCCCTGGGGTCGCGCCCGGCCTGCGCCGCCTGGTGCGCGACAAGCGCGGGCGCAAGAGCCTCGCGCACTTGGGCGGACCCGGGGCGGCGCAGCAGGCGGTCAAGCAGGCGCATGGCAGCCCTCCCCCGCCGCCGCATACGCGGCAAGCGCCAGACGCAGCGCTTCCAGGGCGGCGAAAGCGGCCCGGAAACCATGCCGACGGCGCGGCGAAACGCTCGCCGGAGACACGGGCGCTTCGTCGCGGCCCGAAACCTCGCGTCCGGTGAGCAGGAGGCCAAGGCGCTCGGCTTCGAAAAACGCGAACGCCTCGACAGCGCGGGCGGCCGTTGCTTCCGGGAGGACGCCCAGGCGGCCCAGGGCGTCGAGGCGCGACGTCGTGCCGGTTTGCACCACGCCGCAACTCAGGGCGGCGAGGCGGGCCAGGGCCGTGAGCGGTCGCGAACCTCGGGCGAGGACGTCGAGCACGTCGCATGCGCTGCCGTCGCGTTCCATGAGTCGGCCCTGGTACAGGCCAAGGGGCGCTGGACGCGAAGCGGCGGCCGCAAGCCAGGCTGCGGCGAGGCCCGGGGGAAAACCGCTCCCTTCGCCTGCATCGGGGGAGGAACCGCCAAGCACGCGCGCGTCGAAACCTTCCAGAGAAGCCTCGTGGTCGAGGGGATCGCCGTCCAGGTCGAATCCCAGCGGGGAAAACGCCGTGCGCGGGTCGCCGAGGACCAGCCGCGTGGACGGGGCGTGCAGGCCAAGGGCCGCCAGGGCGTCGCCGAGCAGGGGCAGGAAGGCCTGCATGTAGGTCCGCGCCGCCCGGGCCACAATGGGATCGCCGCCGTCATCCGGCACGACGGCCAGGGACAGGCCGGAGCCGGGCAGCAACTCGCGCCGGCCTGCCGCGCCCAAAAGCAGCCAGCGGCACGGCGCGGGCGACGGGCCGCAGCGTTTTTCCAAAATTTGCAGGAGCCGTGCGAGCACCTGCTCGGCAAGCAGCGTCAGCACGCCCGAAACGACGGCCGCCGTCGCGCCACGGGCCACGAGCGCCGCGGCAAGCGGCCGCATGCCCCGGCAGATTTCGCCAAGGTCCGCCACATCCGCCGCGCGCCGGGCCGCGCGCAACAAGGCCATGGGCGAACGGCCGTGGGACAAAAGCACATCACTTGCCGTGACCATGCCCGCCGGCTCGCCGTTCCTTGTCACGAGCAGGTGACGGATGCCGGAACCGGTCATCTGCAACAGGGCCTCGAAACAGGGGGTCGCGGCGTCGATGGAGGCGACCGGCGCGGACATGAGCGTCTCGACCGGGGCGTCAAGCGCCATGCCCGTGGCCACGGCGCGGCGCAGGTCGCGGTCCGTGACGATGCCGATGACCGCGCCCGCGCCCTCGCGCACGAGCACCGAGCCCACCTGCCCGGCCTCCATGACCCGGGCGGCCTGGCGCAGGTCCGTGCCCCGGGGTACGGCCGTCAGTCCTCGCGAGGCCACGTCGCCGGCCAGGCGGGTGAAAAGGTAGTCGCCGTCGGCGGGATCGGGGCAGCCGGCCGGGCCGGGCATGCGGCCGTCCCGCGCGGCCGGGGACAGGGCGTTGGCGAAATAATCCGCAACGAAGCCGTGGCGGCGGCACACGGCGGCAAACGCCTGCCCGGGTAGGCGCACGAGAAAGGTGTCCTCCAGGGCGACGCCCTCGCCGCCCGTTTCCCGCTCCCCGTCCGGCGCAAGGGCGCAGACCGCGCCGAAACATTCGCCTTCGCCGCGCACGTCGTCGCGTTCCCGGCTGTCCACGGGCCGGCGCAGGCGCACCCCGCCGCGCTGGACGCAGCAGACGTCGCCGTCCGTTCCCACGGGTTCGCCCTCGAGGTACAGGGCCACGCGGGAGGCGGCGGCGAGGGCGGCGCGCTCGAAAGGCGGCAGCCGGTCGAAGGGCGGCACGCCGGCGAGAAAGGCCTGCACGGCGTCCGGTTGGCGGGATGGGTCGTTTGCCTGCATGGCTCCTCCTTCAGGTCAGGTAGGCGAGGCCGAAATGGTGTTCGAGCATGGTGGTGAAATCGGCCACGATGCGAAAAGCGCGGCGCAACTCCTCCCTGTCCGTGGGCGGCAGGGACGCGGGGTCCAGGCGGTTGTCAGGCTGCCCGCCCGCCGCTTCGGCCCCGGCCTGGCGGCGCAGGCGCAGAGCCTGGACGCAGGCGAAGGCGCGCGCCAGGCGCGCGGCCGAGTCCTCGCCGATGCGCCCCAGGCGGGACAGCGCCCCGAGGCGCGCCACGGTGCCGGTTTCCGGGACGCCGGCCTCCAGGGCCAATGCCTTGACGCCAAGGACCAGGGGATAGACGGCCGCGCGCTTGAGATCGACGGGAGCATGGCGGCCAGACAGGGAAAACGGCCCGGGCAGGTGGGCTTCCGGCGCGAAATGCAGGGCCTCGCGCGCCAGTCCCCGCACGAGCAGCGGCGCGTCGGCCGCGCAGCGACGGACATGGGCGGCCACGGCCCCGGCCAGGACGGCGTCGCCGTCCACGGCGCGCGCGTCGGCCAAAAGCGACACGAGGAGCACGCCCGCGGCGTCGGGCCTGTCCGCGGCCCCGTCCAGGGCGTTTCGCCATTCGCGCGAGGTCCTTCGCCATTCGGGCGCGGCGGCCATGATGCCCCGGGGGCACGGCGGCATGCCTGCCGCTTCGAGGATGTCGCGCATGCGCCCGGCAAACGCGGCATAGGCCTGCCTCCCACCGTCGTCCGTCGCATCGGGAAGAACGAGCGCGTTGTCCTGGTCCGTGGCCAGGAACTGTTCGCAGCGGCCCTGGCTGCCGAGCGCCATCAGGCACGCTCCCGGCGGCGGCGCGACCGTGCCGCTGCGGGCCAGGGCGGCGGCGCGCACGAGGAGCGTGTCATAGAGCGCGGTGGCGGCGCGCCCCGTTTCCAGAACGTCGCCGCCGCCGGCCCGGCCGACCACGAAAGCCCGGATGTCGCGCAACAGCGCCGCCAGTTCCCAGGGCTCCCGTACCTGCGCCAATCTTTCCGTCATTTCCTGCGCATTCATCTGCGCTGCCAAGACGCTTTCTTGCATCCCCCCTCTCCTCCCCCCATCCAGGGGGGCCGGGGGGGATGATCCCCCCCGGTGGGATGGGTTCGGGAGCGGCGACGCCCCTCCTGACTCTTCCTCTTCCCTCTGTAGACTTCCCCCTTTCCCTACTCCGCGCCGACGCCGAGGTAGTTGCGGATCTGCTGGGCCGCGTAGAGGGATTGGGCCTTGGCGTCGGGCACGAGCACCGAGCCGAGCCAGCCGACGAAGAAGGCGGCGGGCATGGAGATGAGCGCCGGGTTCTTCCAGGGGAAAATCGGCGCGGCGTTGCCGAGCACGTCCACCCAGACCGTGGGCGAGAGCAGGATCAGGCCGACGGCGGTCACGGTGCCGGTCACGATGCTGGCCGTCGCGCCGAAGGTGCTCGTGCCCTTCCAGAGGATGGAGAGGAGCAGCGCCGGGAAGTTGGCGCTGGCGGCGATGGCGAAGGCCAGGCCGACCATGAAGGCCACGTTCTGGCCCTTGAACGCCAACCCGAGCAGGATGGCCGCCACGCCAAGGCCCACCGTGGCGCGCTTGGCCACCTTCATCTCGTCTTCCTCGGAGGATTTCCCGCCGCGCCAGACGTTGACGTAGAGATCGTGGGAGAGCGTGGTCGCGCCGGCAAGCGTGAGCCCGGCCACCACGGCGAGGATGGTGGCGAAGGCCACGGCCGCGATGAAACCCAGAAACACGGTGCCGCCCGTGACTTCGGCGAGAAGCAGGGCCGCCATGTTGCCGCCGGCGTCCACCCTGGCCACGATGTCGCGCCCGACGAGCACCATGGCGGCGAAGCCGATGATGAAGGTCAGCACGTAGAAGTAGCCGATGAGGCCGGTGGCGTAGAACACGGATTTGCGGGCGGTCTTGGCGTCGGGCACGGTGTAGAAGCGCATGAGGATGTGCGGCAGCCCGGCCGTGCCGAACATGAGCGCGATGCCGAGCGACACGGCGTCCAGGGGATTGGCGACGAGGCCGCCGGGATTGAGCACCTTTTCGCCGTAGGTCGCGGCGGCGGCGTTGAAAAGCCCGACCACGTCGAAGCCGAACCTGGAAAGGGCCATCAGCACCATGACCGTGGCGCCGGCCAGGAGCAGCACGGCCTTGATGATCTGCACCCAGGTGGTGGCCAGCATGCCGCCGAAGAGCACGTAGGCGATCATGACCGCGCCCACGGCGATGATGGCCGTCTCGTAGGGCAGGCCGAACATCATCTTGATAAGCGCGCCCGAGCCCACCATCTGGGCGATGAGGTAGAAGCAGACCGTGAGCAGCGAACCGATGGAAGCGGCGATGCGGATGGGCTTTTGCGAGAGCCGGTAGGCGACCACGTCGGCGAAGGTGTACTTGCCGAGGTTGCGCAGGGGCTCGGCGACGAGGAACATGATGATGGGCCAGCCGACGAGAAAGCCGATGGAGTAGATGAGCCCGTCGTAGCCCTTAAGCGAGACGAGGCCGGCGATGCCCAGGAACGAGGCGGCGGACATGTAGTCTCCGGCCAGGGCCAGGCCGTTCTGCCAGCCCGTGACCGAGCGGCCGGCGGCGTAGAACTGCGAGGCGCCCCGGCTTTTCTTCGCGGCGTAATAGGTGATGCCCAGGGTGCCGAGGATGAAGAAGATGAAAAAGATCACGGACGTGGCATTGGGCTGCCCGATGGTGGTGGTGAAGTCGTTCATCCCCGCTCCTCCCGCATGGCGTGTTTGAGGTTGTCGACGGCGGCGTCGTAATCGTCGTTGGCCCAGCGCACATAGACACCCGTGGCCAGCCACGAGACGACGATGACGCCGAGTCCCACGGGAATGCCGATGGTCAGGTGCTCGCCGATGCGCGTGGCGAAAAGGTCAGGCCGGAAGGCCAGGACGGCGATGAAGCCGTAGTAGACCGCGAGCATGAAGGCGGTCAGGCTCAGGGAGACGCCCCAGCGCTTCCGCACGAGTTGCGTGAACGCTTTCGAGTGTGTCGGATCGGCCGTCGTCGTGGTCATGGGTCGCTCCTTGCTACCGGCTTGCGGCCGGGCCGTGGTTGCCCGGCCGGTTGGGCGGCTGCGGCCGGGATGCGACCCGTATAGGGCGGCCCGCAAGGGAAACGCCCGCGATTTTCGGCAAACGGCGCTCCCCTTCCCATGGATGGGGAACGGCGCGAACGGGACGACCCCTGCCGTTTACCCGGGCAGGAGCGCCGTTCGCCGCGACGGGCGGTCGATGCGGAAGACAGGTCGGGCTAGAACGGCAGTTCGAGCTGGCGGGGACGGCGCTTTTCGGCGATCAGGCGCTTGAGCTTTTTGGGCGAAACGCCCACGCGGTAGGGCCAGACGGGACAGATGTCGTGCTCGGTGCAACGGCGCACGGCGTCGCGGTCGCCGACCGTGCAGCGCAGACAGAAGCGCCGCACCACCCGCACCACGCGCACGCCGAACCCCTCGGGGATTTCCTTCATGCGCAGGGGGTGGAACGGACAGCCCTTGTCGGCGCAGGCGGCCACGAGGCTGCGCTGCCCGCCCATGCAGGCGAGAAGGCAGTAGCGGCGCACGGCCTCCAAGGGCGAAAGGGTTTTGCAGGCGTCGCCTTTCGGCATGGGTCCTCGCGGGCTTCGCGGCGCAGGCCGCATCGGGTTGCCCCATCCATAGACCGCCCTGTGGCCGCTGGCAACCGCCTGGAAGGGATTTCCCCGACCGGAAAGGCGCATACGCCAGTCGTGCGACGCGTCAAAACAAGACATCACGATTTCCCGGCAATCGTGTTCTCTATTGCAATGCCATTTTCCTGGCCGCGCCCATTTCCCCATCACTCGTGCATGCAAACACGGATTCGGCAAATACAGTGTCAGTAATGTAACGTCTTTACAGCGAAAGCATTACAGCCTACACAATCGTCAAACAGCGAACGCCGCAACAACACGCCGCCGCCGCGCATTGCGCCGCGGCAACAGCAAGCCTGCCTCCCTTGTCTCCGGTCGAAAACGGCAACGCGATCAGCAAGGACGTGCGAGGCGCGGGAAACATGACGCACCCTCCTGCTCCACCACGATGCCCGACGCCGCTTGGCCTTCGCACGGCGCTCATGGGGCTTGTCCTTTTGGCCGTGCTGCCGGCCCTGGCCCTGGCGCTCTACCACGGCCTCGAACAGGAGGCGAAAGCCCGCGCAGAAGCCGGCGTCGCCGTGAACAACCGGGCGCAGGCCCTGGCCGCCGGCGAGGAAGGACGCCTGGCCGCTGCCAGGCGTCTGGTCGAAAGCCTGGCAGCCGCCACCGTGGTGCGCGTCGTCGATCCCCAGGGCTGCACCCTGCTTTTTTCCGAGCTCCTGCGCCAATCCGGCCCGGGCATCGCCAACATCCTGGCGGTCTCCTCCGGCGGCGAACGCATCGCCGAAGCCCGCGCCGATGCCGGCGACGGCTTTCCGCCCGGCCGCACGCCCGTCCAGACGATCTCCTTCGCCGACCGGGACTGGTTCAAACAGGCCGTCGCCACGAAAACCTGCCATGCCGGCCCGTTCGTCACGAGCCAGGGCGGTCGTCCCCTGGCCGTGACCGCCTGCCCGTCCCTGGGCTGGGACGGCGAGGTCAAGGCCGTGGTCGCGGCGGTCCTGACGCTGGACGCCCTGGCCGAAGCCGTAGCCGCCGCACCACCGCCCCCGGGCGGCGTCGTGGGCGTGCTCGCCCCTTCGGGAGTCCTTTTGGCGACATTCCCGGAAAAGCTCCCCGCCGTGGGCCGGCAGCTCGTCGCCTCGCCCCTGCACCGGGCCATGGCCGACAAGGCTTCCGGGGGCATGGAAACCGCCGGCCTCGACGGCGAAGGCAAGCTCGCAGGCTGGGCGCGCATCACGCCGCAGCACCCCGAATCTCCCGCCGTGTTCGTGGAACGCCCCCTTGCCGAGGCCTACGCCGCCTCGCGAAGGCTTCTTTGGGACCATCTCGCCTGGCTGGCCCTGGTCGGCCTCGTCGGCCTCGGCGCGGCCAGGATTTTCGGCGCGCGGCTCCTGGTGCGGCCCATTGTCGCCCTGGTCGAGGGGGCCGAAGCCATCGGCCGGGGCGCCTTCGCCACGCGCACGGCCGGCGCGCCGCGCATCCGCGAACTGCACCGCCTGGGCAAGGCCTTTGACGCCATGGCCGGGGAGCTCGAGGAACGCGACCGCGTGCTGGCCGAAAAGACCGCCGCCCTGGAAAATTCCAACAAGGACCTGGAGCAGTTCGCCTACGTCGCCTCCCACGACCTCCAGGAACCCTTGCGCAAAATCACGAGCTTCGCCGATCTGCTCGGCAAGCGCTGCGCCGGCCAGCTCGACGAGACCGGCGAGCGCTACATGGCCTACATGGTGGACGGAGCCCGGCGCATGAGCCAGCTCATCAACCACCTGCTCACCTATTCGCGCCTGGGCACGAGCCGCGCGGCCTTCACCGAAACGAACCTGGGACAGGCCCTGGACGTGGCCCTGGACAACCTGGAGCTGCCCCTGGCCGAGGCCGGGGCGACCGTGACGCGCGACGCCCTGCCGGCCGTGGTCGCCGACACCACGCAGCTCGCCCAGCTCTTCCAGAACCTCGTCGGCAACGCCGTCAAATACCGTGGCGACGCCCCGCCGGCCGTCCACGTTTCCGCCAGGCGCGAAGACGACGCCTGGATCGTCTCCGTGGCCGACAACGGCATGGGCATCGCGCCCCGCCACTTCGACCGGGTCTTTCGCATGTTCCAGCGCCTGACCACGGTCAGGGAGCATGCCGGAGCCGGCATCGGCCTGGCCTTTTGCAAACGTATCGTCGAACGCCACGGCGGTCGCATCTGGGTGGAGTCCGTCGAAGGCGAAGGCTCCACGTTCTTCTTCACCCTGCCGGACCGGGAGGCCGGCGCGCCATGAACGCCATGCCCGTGCGCATCCTGCTCATGGAGGACGATCCCGGCGACGTGGAGCTGATCCTCGAAGCCCTGCGAGGCTCCCGCGTCGCCTTGTCCGTGGAACGCGTGGGCGACGGCGAGGAAGGCATGCGCTACCTGCGCCGCCAGGGGGAACACGCCGCCGCGACTCGGCCGGACCTCATCCTGCTCGACCTCAACATGCCGCGCATGGACGGCCGCGAAGTGCTGCTCGAAGTCAAACGCGACGCCGGGCTGCGCTCCATCCCGGTGCTCGTGCTGACCACTTCCGACGCCGAAACGGACATCGCGGCGAGCTACGGCCTCGGCGCCAACTGCTACCTGCAAAAGCCGCTCGGCATGGACGCCTTTTTCCGAGTCGTCAAAGGCGTGGAGGATTTCTGGCTGTCCCTGGCCAAGCTGCCGCCGCGCGGCGGCGTTTGGGAGGGCCGGCCATGACGATGACGCTTCGCATCACGCTGATCGAGGACGACTACGGCGACGCGGAACTGGTTAGGGCCTACCTGGAGGACGGCGCGGACGCCGCCTTCGACCTGCGCCACACGCCGCTTCTCGCCGACGGCGTCGAGGCGCTCGCCGCGGACGGCGCGGACGTGGTCCTGCTCGACCTCAACCTGCCGGACTCCACGGGACTGACCACCTTCACCTCGGTGCGGGCCGCCTTCCCGGACCTGCCCATCATCGTGCTCTCCGGCCTGGACGACCGGGAAATCTCCACCATGGCCGTGCGCGAGGGCGCACAGGACTTCCTCGTCAAGGGCGGCTTCGACGGCCAGACCCTTTTCCGCGCCATCCTCCACGCCATCGAGCGGCACCAGCTCTACAAGCAGCTCATGGGCGCGGCCCTGTCCGACGAACTGACCGGGCTTTTTAACCGCCGGGGCTTTCTGACCCTTGCCGGGCAGATGTTCAAGTCCGCGCGGCGCCTGGCCCGGGGCGCGTTCCTGCTCTACGTGGATCTCGACGGCATGAAGATCGTCAACGACAACCTGGGCCACCGTGAGGGCGACCGGATGCTCGGAGACATGGCCGGACTTTTACGCGAGACTTTCCGGGAATCCGACGTGCTGGCGCGGTTGGGGGGCGACGAATTTGCCGTGTTCGGCATCGAGGAGACACCCCACGAGGCCGTGGAGCCCAAGGAGCGCCTGCTCGCCTGCATGGCGTCCTTCAACGCCGCGGGCAAGCGACCCTACGTGCTCTCGGCGAGCATCGGCCTGTCCTGTCTGGATATCGACTGTGCGGGAAGCCTCGCGGAACTACTCAGCTGTGCCGACGCGCGCATGTACGAGGAAAAACGCACGCGCTCGCGCCGCGTGGAGCCGCGCCCGCCCGCGCCGGCCGGCTGCCTGCCGCCCCGGCGGGAGGAGCTTGCGGCCGCGCAGCGCGACGCGCCGGCCGCCCCGGCGCAAAGAGCGCCCGGAACCCTGCGCATCGCCTGACAAAGGAGCGCCGACATGCCGCGTCCCCGCCTCGCCCTTGTCCTTGCCGCAAGTCTGCTGCTGGCGGCGCTTTTCCCGCGCCCCGGCGCGGCCGAAGAACTGGTCGTGTCCGCCGCGGCCAGCCTGACCGGCGCCCTGACCGACGTCAAGAAAGCCTTCGAGGCCGATCACCCTGGGCTCACGGTCTTCGTCAATTTCGCCGCCTCGGGACAGCTGCTGCAGCAGATCGAAGCCGGCGCGCCCGTGGACGTCTTCGCCCCGGCCGATCAGGTCACCATGGACCGGGCGGCCAGGGACGGGCTCATCGACCAGGCCACGCGCGTGGACTTCACGGCCAACGACCTGATGCTCACCGTGCCTGCCGACGAAAACGCAGTGACCTGCGTCGCGGACCTCGGCGGCGACAAGGTGGGCAAGGTGGCGCTCGGCGAGCCCGACGCCGTGCCCGCCGGCAGCTACACCAAACAGGTTCTGGATGATCTTGGCCTCTGGGAAAAGCTCTCGCCCAAGATGGTCTACGGCCTGTCGGTCAAGCAGGCCCTCGATTATGTCGCCCTCGGCGAGGTGGACGCGGCCTTCGTCTACGCCACGGACGCGCGCATGGCGCAAAAACGCGTGCGCGTGGTCACGGCGCTCACCGGCCACGCCCCCATCGTCTACCCGGCGGCCATGCTCGCCGCCTGCCCGCGCAAGGAGGTGGCCAAAGCCTTCATCGACTTCCTGTACGGGCCCAAGGGGCAGGCCATACTGGCTTCCTACGGGTTCAAAGCCCCGGCAGCCGCCAAATAACCACAGTCCGACCGCCCTGTGGCCGAGGCCGCATCTTCGATTTGACCGACCCAGCGCCTTGGGTCATAAGCTTCCCCATGAACATCGTTTTCGGCACCAGGACGCCGCCAGCGCAGCCCATGCGCCAAGGCGGCGACGCCTCGGCCGGGGACGCGGCGCCGCATCCCGCGGCGACCCCGGCTCCTTTCCACGGACACTCCAGCACACCCGGATTCTGGCAACAAAGCATCATGCGTCCCGCAACTCCTCTCCTCCTCGCGTTTCTGCTCGTCGTGGCCGCCCTTATCCCGGCCTGCATCAACACCTCCGGCAAAAACGAAAAAAAGGCCACAAACGAACATACCGCTGCGACGCAGCAACATGTTCCCGCACAACACGAAGCAGCCCCGGCCGGCACAGCCGAAGCCGAGGTCAAACCCGTTCCCGAAGCCGCGCCCCCCGCCGCCGCGCCGCCGGCGGACCTCGTGCTCGAAACGCCGCCACCGCCGGCCGAACGCCCGGCCTCGCCCGAGGAGCAGACCAAGAAGACCCTGGAACCGAAACCCGTCCAGGCCGCCGCCCTGCCCCAGCCCAAAAGCGAGCAGGTCGAACCCGCGCCGGCACCGGAAAGCGTCTCTCCGGCCAAGGCGCAGCCGGCCGCGGCCGCGGAAAAAACGCCCGATGCGGAGCCGCCCGCCAGGGAGAGCGCCGCTGCCCCACAAAAGGAGCCCGGGGAAGGCGCTACGACCGCCAAGGACAAATCCGCCGCCGTGGCCGTGGTCGGCGACTCCCTGGCCGTAGGCATCGGCATGACCCTGTCCCACCGCCTGGACAAGACCGGCGTCGGCTGCCATCCGCTGGGCAAAGTCTCCACCGGGCTCATCAACAAGCGGTTTTTTGACTGGGAAAAACGGCTGGGCGAGCTCTTGGCCAAGGAAAATCTTTCGGCCGTCGTGGTCATGATGGGCGGCAACGACGCCAACAACGCCATCGCCGGCAAGCAGCCCGGCACGCCCGCCTGGAGCGACGCCTACCGCGAGAAGGCCGAGAGCTTTTTGCGCATCGCCTCCGGGGCCGGGGTCAAGGTCGTGTGGGTGGGCCTGCCCGCCATGCGCGACGCGGCCTACAACGCCCGCGTGACCGCGGTCAATGCCGCAGCCAAGGACGCCTGCGCCAAGGTCGGCGGCTGCGCCTATATGGAAGCCTCGGACATCTTCACCGACGCATCGGGCAAGTACGTGCAGGCCAAGGACATCGGCGGCAAGAAGGTGTCGCTGCGGGCCAAGGACGGCGTGCACATGACCATGACCGGCTACGACCTGCTGTGCGGGCAGGTGCTCGACAAGCTCTCCGCATCAGGCGCCCTGCCCGCCGAAAAATAAGCCATCCGCAAGGAGGGTTCCCATGACGACGCGCATCGGATTCCTGGGACTCGGCATCATGGGCACGGCCATGGCGCGCAACTGCCTGCGCGCGGGACACGACGTCACGGTCTGGAACCGCTCTGCGGGGCCGGCGCAGTCCCTGGCCGAGGCCGGGGCCAAGGTCGCGGCCACGCCGGCCGCAGCCGCAGCCTCCGGCGATGTCATTATTTGCATGCTGACCGGTCCCGAGGCCTGCCGCGAGGTGCTTTTCGGCCCGGAAGGCGCGGCGAAAAGCCTGGGGCCAGGCAAGACCGTGGTCAACATGAGCACGGTTTCCCCGACGTTTGCCCGCGAGGCCGCGGCGGACGTGCGGGCCACGGGCGCGCAGTACGTGGACGCGCCGGTTTCGGGCTCAAAAAAACCCGCCGAAGAGGGCACGCTCGTCATCCTGGCAGGCGGCGACGCGGCGACCATCGACGCCGTGGAGCCGGTGCTGCTCTCCATGGGCAAGAAGGTCGCGCGCTGCGGCGCGGCCGGCATGGGCTCGACCATGAAGGTCACGGTCAACGTGCTTCTCGGGGCCATGATCGGGGGCTTGGCCGAGACCGTGCGCCTGGGCGAGGCGCTCGGGCTATCGCGTGACGCCCTGCTCGACGTGGTCATGGCCGGACCCATGGCCAACGACCTTTTCCGCCTCAAGGACCCCATGCTGCGCGCGGGCGAATTTCCGCCGCAGTTTCCGGCCAAGCACATGGCCAAGGACCTGCGTTTCGCCGTGGAAGCCGCGGCCGAAGCCCACGCCCCTTCACCGCTGCTTTCCGTGCTCGAGCCGCTCTACCGCAAGCTCGTGAAAGAGGGCCTTGGCGAGGCGGATTTCGCGGCGGTCTTCAGGGCCCTGGGCTGAGCGCCGCCGCCCCGCGCCAAGGCCCTTGACGACCGGCCGGCCCGTGCGCTAGGAATTTCTCCATGAACGCCCGCATGACCGCCACGCGCATGTTTTCGACCGGCTCGTATTATTACTACGGCCTTCGCGCTCGCGGCACGGCGGGTGGCGCGGCCGCATAGGGCCGCAACCACGACACCGCCGACAGGGGCCGCGGGCGATTCGCCCGGCGGCCCTTTTTCATGCAAAGCCGACCGGGGACCCGGGCTCCTTCGCGAAACCCGCAAGGAGAACGACCATGACCATCGGCAAATCCATCCGCCTCGAACGCATCGTCAACCGCGACACCGGCCGCACCATCATTGTACCGCTCGACCACGGCGTCTCCGTTGGCCCCATCGCGGGCATTGAGGACATGCGCGAAACCGTCACGGGCATCGTATCCGGTGGGGCCAACGCCGTGCTCATGCACAAGGGCGTCGTGCGCTGCGGCCACCGGGCGCGCGGTCGCGACGTGGGGCTTATCATCCACCTTTCCGCCAGCACCAGCCTCTCGCCCTTCCCCAACGCCAAGACCCTCGTCTGCACGGTGGAGGAAGCCGTGCGCCTGGGGGCCGACGCCGTGTCCGTGCACGTCAACCTCGGCGACGAGACCGAGGCCAAGATGCTCGACGACCTGGGGCTCGTGACCGAGGCCGCGGTCTCCTGGGGCATGCCGGTCCTGGCCATGATGTACGCGCGCGGCCCCAAGGTCAAAAACGAGTTCGACGCCGACGTCGTGGCCCACTGCGCGCGCGTGGGCAACGAACTCGGCGCGGACATCGTCAAGGTGCCCTACACCGGCGACCCGGACAGCTTCGCCAAGGTCGTGGCCGGCTGCTGCGTGCCGGTGGTCATCGCCGGCGGGCCGAAGATCGATTCCCGGCGCGGGCTTTTGGAAATGATCAGCAACAGCGTCCTGGCCGGCGGCGCGGGCCTGTCCGTCGGGCGCAACATCTTCCAGGACCCCGAGCCCGCGAAACTCTTGCAGGCGGTCACGGCCATCGTCCACGAAAACGCCGGCGTCGATGCGGCCATGGAGCTGCTCTCGAAAAAGTAGCTGGGTCGCTTGCCCCCGGGCGCGCGGCAAGGTCGCCTACAGCCCCGCCCCCCCCCCCCAGGCAGCGCCAGCCCGGCGGTTACGG
>JAEWPX010000042.1 GCA_023399375.1 Pseudomonadota bacterium
GCGCAAGGCCCCGGCCGCCGTGCCGACCGCGGCCCGGCCGGCCGAGGCTCCGGTTGCCGCGCCCGCCGCCCTTGACGCCGCGGCGCGCATGCATACCGTTTCCGAAGGCGACACCTTGTGGGATCTCTCCCGGCGCTATGGAGTGAGCGTTGCCGCCATCCTGGCGGAGAACGCCGGGCTCGATCCGGTGCGCCTGCACGTGGGGCAGCCGGTGCGCGTGCCCGGCGGCGCGGTGGCCATGGCCGCGCGCTGAGCCGCGCTTGCGCGGGCGGCTCATGCGGAGCAAGGCTCCCGCGCCGGAAAATTTGACCGACGGCGCGGACCCGGGTAGAGACGTCGTATGGAGTTCGGCGCAAGGGGATGGCTATGAACGCGGCATGGCGGGACGTCATGGGGAGCACGGCAGGCTATTCCCTCCTTATGAACACCCTGGACAATATTCGGGACGTCGCGCCGCACACGGCGTTCGAGCGCGGCGCGCCGATCGCTCTCGTGTACACCGGCAGCGCCTCGGCCCGTGGCGATGCCGCAGGGGCGTCCGCTTCGGGCGTCGGTACGCTGACGGACGCCAAGGCCTAGCGCTGCGGCCCTTGAAAGTACGGCCGCATTCCAAGGAACGAGAGTTCGAGTCGGTTGTCCGCGAAACGCTCCCGCGTTTTTTGCGGACGTGAGACGAAACCGGACAGTGCCGAAAGCCGGCAAGGCGCGCGAACGCTCGCGCGGCCGCCGGCAAGGGGGAGAGCGATGAGCGCCATCACCTTTTCGAGCGCCATGGGGGCGGAGACGGCGGGCAGCATCGTGACCAAGACGCTGGACACCTTCAACAGCACGTCGTCGTCCGGCACGGGCGGCACTTCTTCCACGGACGGCTTCACGCCCACGGACAAGCAGACCTTCGGCGCGGCCGTGGTGTCCAAGACCCTGGATTACATGAACAGCGGCTCCCATGCCTCGGCGTCGAACGACATGAGCCAGACCTACCAGTTTTCCAAAGACGTGCTCGGGGCCTACACCTCGGGCATCGGCTCCATCACCGACGCCAACGCCTGAGGCGCGGTTTTCGTCCTGCGCGGCCGGCGTCGGACGCCGGGCCGCGGCTGCGGGCGCGCGCGGTTGCGCGCTTGCGACTTCGTTTTGTGAGCGAACCTGCCCAAGGCGGCATGTTCGGCCTTGTTCCCCGCGATCCGGCGGCCTTCGTGGACGGCGTCGCGGGTTTTTTCATGCCGGGGAGGAAACGTGCGCACACTCTTGCGCGTGGATATCGAGGCGTCCGCCGTTGCCGCGGACGGGGAAGGCGAAGCGCCCGCCGAAACCTTCGCGGGCTGGCTCGCCGGCCGCGCCGCCCAGGGCTGGGAAGAGACGCCCGCTCCGGACGGGACCGTCGTGCGCTTCCGGGTGCATCTGGAGGACGGGCCGCCGGCGCGGGATTTCGTCGAGGAGCTGCGCCGCGACTGGCCCGGACTTCCCGTGGCGACCGAGGGCATCGAGGAAGAGGACTGGGGCGCGGCCTGGATGGCTTTTTTCACGCCCATCGAAGTGGGCGGGGTCTACGAGATCGTGCCGCCGTGGCTCGCCGACAAGGACACCGGGGACCTCAAACCCATCTGCATCGAGCCCAAGATGGCCTTCGGCACCGGGCACCATCCCACCACGGCGCTGTGCCTGGAGATTTTCGCCGACGCCCTGCGCGCCGGACGCATCCGGCCGGGCATGCGCTTTCTCGACCTCGGCACGGGCTCGGGCATCCTCGGCATCGGCCTGTGCCGGCTGGGTCTTGCGGGCGCGGGCCTGGACATCGACCCGCAGGCCGTGTGGTGCGCCGCGGAAAACGTGCGCCAAAACGGCGTGGCCGATGCCATGTCCCTGGCCGTGGGGGGGGTGGGCAGCCTCGCCCCGGACGCGACGTTCGACGTGGTCGTGGCCAACATTCTGGCCGCGCCGCTCATTGCCATGGCGCGCCGCCTCGTGCGCCACGTGGCCCCGGGCGGACTGCTCGCGCTCTCCGGCGTGCTCACGACCCAGGCCGCGGACGTGGTCGCCGCCTACCAGGCCGCCGGCCTGCCCGCGCCCGCGGTCCGGGAATCCGGCGAATGGGCGGGGCTTGTCTGGGAGTGATTTACTTTCCCGAAAAACGGGATTAAGGCTTCGCTTTGCTCCTCTTGAACCCATAAAATCCAAACCGCGCTAAGGCTTCAGCCATGCACCTGAAAAAACGTGTTCTCGTCACCGGCGGCGCCGGCTTTCTCGGCTCGCATCTGTGCGAACGCCTCATCGAACGGGGCTGCGACGTTATCTGCCTGGACAACTATTTTACCGGGGCCAAACAAAACGTCATGCATCTGCTCGACAATCCGCATTTCGAGCTCTTGCGCCATGACGTGACCTTCCCGCTCTACGTGGAAGTCGACGAGATCTACAACCTGGCCTGTCCGGCTTCGCCCATCCACTACCAGCACGACCCGGTGCAGACCACCAAGACCAGCGTGCACGGGGCCATCAATATGCTGGGCCTGGCCAAGCGCCTGCGGGCCAAGATCATGCAGGCCTCCACCTCCGAGGTCTACGGCGACCCGTCCGTGCATCCCCAGCCCGAGTCCTACTGGGGCAACGTCAATCCCATCGGCTTCCGCTCCTGCTACGACGAAGGCAAGCGCTGCGCCGAGACCCTCTTTTTCGACTACCGCCGCCAGCACAACCTGCGCATCAAGGTGGCCCGCAT
>JAEWPX010000032.1 GCA_023399375.1 Pseudomonadota bacterium
GCCAGCAGCGCGGCCGGCGGCGCGGGCAGGCGCGGCGGCCGGCGCGAAAGCTCTTCGTAGTAGTAGGCCCCGGCGGTCAGCACGAAAGCGAGGCCGGTAAAAAGCGTTGCCAGGATATATTTGAGCAGCCCCAGCCGCTCCAGGGCCGGAACCCAGCCCGTGCGCGCGCCCGCCATGGCATCCTCCCGCAGAGTCTCTTTCCGCCTATCGGACGCTCCCGCGGCGGCCATTAGGCCTCTCCCGCGCGAACGGGACGGACGGACACTGCGGGCGGTTGCGCGGCGCACCCTCGCTTTCCCTTTGCCCGAACCCTCGCGCCGCCCGGACACATGAACCAGGCCGGCACGATGGCCACGGCAAAAACGGCGGCGGTGAGCAGGAAACTTTCGCGAAAGCCGAGCATGCGGCCCTGGGCGGCGATCATCTGCGACAGGAAGTGGTAGGCCGCTTCCGGGCGCAGGGCCTGGGAAATGTCGTCGTAGACCCCGGCGCGCGAGAGTAACAGCGAGACGACGTCCAGAGCGTCGGCCGCGACGTGGCTGCCGGTCTGGAGCGTGTTGAATGCCTGGCAGTAGAGGGTGGTCTGGCGTTCCAGGTAGACGGAAAGCAGGCTCACGCCCACCGCGCCGCCGAGCTGGCGCATGAAGTTGATGTTGCCTGCGCCCTGGCCCATCTGGCCGGAATCGAGCACCCGCACCGCGCCGCTATTAAGCGCCGGCGTGATGCAGCCGAGCCCCAGGCGGCCGAGCAGCACCCAGAAGGTGAAGGTCCAGAAATCGGTGGACGTGCCGGCGTCGGTCATGAGCAGCCCGGACCAGCCGAAGAGCACGAGCCCGACGATGATGCACAGATACGGCGGCACGCGGTCCGCCAGCCGCCCCGACAACGGCGAGACCACGCCGATGGCGAGTCCCGCGGGCATGAGCATGAGCCCGGCCTCGGTCGGGGTGTAGCCCTGCACGGTCTGCACGAAAAGCGGAATCAGGTAGGTGGAGCCGAAAAGGCCCATGCCGAGGATGAAGGAAACGACGGCTGCGGCCAGGAAACGGGGATTTTTGTAGACGCCAAGCGCTAAAAGCGGCGCGGCGCAGGTCTGCTCGCGCCAGAGGAACCCGGCCCAGGCGCAGGCGCTAGAGAGCAGCGCGCCGACGACGAAATGCGAATCCCAGCCCTCGCGCTGGCCGTTGGAAAGTCCGGCCAAAAGCAGGCCCACGGCCGCGCACAGCAGGACGAAGCCCGCCAGGTCGAAAGCGCCGGCCTTGCGCGCCTCGCGCCTGGGAAGAAACGCCAGAGCAAGCGCGCCGCCCGCGACGCACAGCGGAATGCCCATGAAGCAGATGTAGCGCCAGGAATAGTTGTCGATGAGCAGGCCGCCGACGGTCGGGCCCAAAGCCGGGGCGACCACGATGCCCAGGGTGTAGATGCCCATGGCCGTGCCGCGCCGGGAAGGGTCGAAGACCGTGAGGATGACGACCATGGCCACGGGCTGAATGAGGCCTGCGGAAGCGCCCTGGATGACGCGCGACAGGATGAGGGCCTCCTGGCCGCCGCTGACGCCGCCGAGCACCGAGCCGGCGATGAACGCGGCCAGGGCCGCCAGGTAGGCGGCCAGGGGGCCGTAGGCGGCGAGCGCCCAGCCGGTCAGCAACATGCTCGCGGTCATTGCGGCGAGAAACGCGGTGGAGAGCCACTGCACCTGATCCTGGCCCATGCCGAACTCGCCCATGATATCGGGCATGGCGACGTTGAACATGGTGGAGGACAGGACCGTGGCGATGCAGCCCATCATGACCGCGGCCGTGGCGTACCATTTGTAGGCCGCGCCGTAGCGCGCCAGGAGCGCCTCAGCGCTTGGAGGCGTCAATGTCCACCTCCGCCATCATGCCGGGGCGCAGGGGATTGTCCTCGGGCTGGTCCACCTTGATGCGCACGGGCACGCGCTGGGTGATCTTGGTGAAGTTGCCCGAGGGATTGGGGCTCGGCAGCAGGGCGAACTGGTTGGTGGCGGCGTCGCCGATGCGCTCGACCGCACCCGCAAAGACCCGGCCGGGATAGGCGTCCACGCTGACGGCCACGGGCTGTCCCGGGTGCACGTCGGCGAGCTTGGTCTCCTTGAGGTGGACCTCGATCCAGACGGTTTTCGGGTCGTGCAACAACACGAGGCGTTGGCCGGGAATGACGAATTCGCCGGGCTCGACGAATTTGCGGTCCACCACGCCCGCGACCGGGCTTTTGACCACGCGGTCGGCGAGCTCCACGTCCTTCTGGCGGATCTGCGCGCGCACCTGGGCCATGTCGGCGCCCAATTGCTCGATCTGCTTCCTGAGCACGTCCACGTCGCCGCGCTTGGCCTGCGCATCCGCGAGGTTGGCCCGGGCCTCGGCGATCTGCGCCGTGGCCTGGCGCATCCTCTCCTCGGTCTGCTGCGTGGTGGTGCGCGAGACGTCCCAGGCCTGGGCGGAGATGACCTTTTCGGCGACCAGCCGCTTGTTGCGGTCGTAATCGAGCCTGGTGCGCTCGAGCTCGGCCTTCGCGGCGTGCATGGCGGCATCGGCGGCGTCGTAGCGGGCGCGGGAGGCCTCCACGTCGCTTGCGGTGGAGCCCTGGGTGACGGCCAGCTGGGCGGTCAGGCGCTCGGACTCCAGGCGCAGGGATTCGAGCCTGGCGCGCAGGGCTTCCTGCTCCAGGGCGGTCTCGCGCCGGTCCAGGCGCACGAGTTCCTGGCCCGGCGTTACGGGGTCGCCGTCGGTGACGCTGCGCGCGTCCACCCAGCCGTCCACCCGACTGCTGATGGTGACCATGTCGGCCAGCACCTTGGCGTCGTTTTCGGTGATGTGGAACCAGCGCAGGCGCAGCCACGCGGCCGCGGCCGCGACCACGAGGACCAGGGAAGCGACGAGCAGCCGCTTCCGGGCACGCGGGGAAAGAGGGGACAAGGGCCTTGCGACCCGTTCGGCGGACGCCGCTTGCGGGGACACGATGCGCACACTCCTTGGGGATTGTCTTGCGACGGAGGAAATGAAGGGACGCCTCAGTCCGCGGCCTGCCCGGCCGCGGTCAAGTTGCGCGTGAGCGTCGCCAGCACGCGCTCGCACACGGCGAGGTCGGCATCGGACACGCCGGCCCACATGTCCTGGCGAAACTGCCCGGTGATGCGCCCGATGGCGTCCACGCTGCCGCCTGCGCGCGGGGTCAGGGACACGTCCTTGGAACGCCGGTCGGCTGGCTGCTCGCGCCGCTCGATCAGGCCCATGCGCTCCAGGCCGTCGAGCACGCGGACCATGGTCGGCCCTTCGACGCCGACGGCCTCGGCGATGTCCTTTTGCGGCATGCTGCCGCCGTCCCGGGAAAGATAGAACAAGACGAGCCACTTGGCCTGGGTCAGGCCCAGGGGGGCGAGGCGTTCGTCGAGTTTGGTGCGCATGAGGCGCGCGGCGCGGCTCAGGGCGATGCCGATCCGTTCTCGGGGCGATTGGGGCATAAGGGGCATCCTCATTTTGATGTCTCCCTATTTAATAGCTTACTATCTATTTGTCAAGACAACTCCCCCTCAGACAGCTATCCTCACTGAATCATTGTCTTAACAAATCAGTCGACAAAAATCCGTGGAGGGAGAAAGGGATTTTTCCTCAAGACGCGTCGAAAGGACGGCTGGGTTCGTCCCGTCCTTCGAGAGCCAAAGCCCCCCCTATCGGGGTGGTCCAGGAGGGGCCCCCGGCCC
>JAEWPX010000052.1 GCA_023399375.1 Pseudomonadota bacterium
GCGCTGCTGGCCGCGCCCGCGCCGCCGCAGGCGTTCGCCCTGCGCGCCCCGGTCTCGCGCGCCGTGCGCTTTGCCGCCGCGCCCGAGGCCCCGGCCGGTTTCTCCTTCTACGACATCGGCTCCGGCGAGACGCCGCGCTCCCTGGCGGACAAACTCGGCCGCAAGCGCTTCCGCGTCGCCCGCGACCGGGGCGAGTCCTGCGATTTCGCCCGGCCCCTGGTCGTGCCGGCCGCGGGGAGCGGGGCCGTGGCGGACTATATCCGCGAGCGCAGCCGGCAGTGCTGCGCCCTGGCGACCTCCCTGCCCGGGCAGCTTGCCACTTACGCCTTTTCCCGCGACGCCGCCGCCGGCGGCAAGGACGCGGCCGGCCCCATCGTCGGCACGGCCGTCTTTTCGGATGTGGGCGCGGGCCTGCTCACCATGAGCCTGCGTTTTACGGGCAACGCCGACGGCTACCAGGCGGCCCTGACCAGACACTTGAGCGAGCGCTTCGGCCCGCCCGCGGCCTCGGGCGCGGCGGGCGTCGCCTGGGCCCGCGACGGCGGCCTCGTGACCATGGCGCGAAAGGGCGCGACCCTGGCCGTGACGGCGTATTTCGCGGCCAACATCGAACGCCACGCCGCCGCGGCGGTCAAGCTGGCCGGGCAGCCCGCGCCCAACGAGCCCGATGCGCCCGCGGCGCGGCGTCTGGCCCTGGCGGGGCAGGCGCAGGAACGCCTGCCGTAAGGGGAGGGAAGCGGAAAGGGGCGGCGGCTACGGCGAAAGCCGCACCCAGCCGAGCAGATTGCCGGACGCGCCTTCGCAGGGGGTGTCGCCGGCCTGGGGAAAGGCCGGCCGGTCCGGGAAGGCTTCGCTGAAAAGCTCGCCCGCGATGCTGTTGTCGGGATGGGAAAAAAGTACCCGTCCCTCGGGATCGACCACGACCAGCGGCGTGGCGCAGGCCGTCGCCACGGCGAAAAGCAGGCCGCGGTAGAGCGCGGCCACGGCGTCCGTGGGGCAGGGCCGCTCACGCTGGCGGCGCGTGATGGCCATTTCGAGGTTGGCCTTGAGGTCCAGAAGTTTGACCGGCTTTTGGATGTAGCCTGCCGCGCCGGTTGCGGCCACGCGGTCCATGATCTCGCGGTCCACGGCCGCCGTGAGGAAGATCACCGGCGCGCCCACGGATTCGATGATCGCCTTGGCCGCGGCCACGCCGTCCATGGCCCCGGCCAGGTTGATGTCCATGAGCACCACGTCCGGGGCGTGCAACGCGGCCCCGGGCACGGCCTCCTCGCCGGTCTCGATCACGGCGCACACGCCGTAGCCCAGGCGGTCCAGTATCTTGGCCGCGACCCGGGCCGAGAGCGGGTCGTCTTCGACGATGAGCACCCTGCGGCGGATCGCGTCTTCCATGGCGGAGTCCGGAATCAGCCTTTTTCGGAAAGCTGGATTTTTTTGTGGGCGTCCTGGATCTTGTAGTACAGGTCGTCCATTTCCGCCGGCTTCATGAGGTAGTCGAAAGCCCCTTGCTCCATGCCGCGGATGGCCACGTCCACGTTGGCGTGGCCGGTCAGCATGATGACCTCCACGCGGGGATGGGCCTGCTTGATGCGCGAAAGCGTTTCCATGCCGTCCATGCCCGGCATCTTGACGTCCAGCAGGACGACGTCGATGGGGTTGGCCGCCAGGGTTTCCAGGGCCTGTTCCCCGCTGTTGGCCGTCAGCACCGAAAGCCCCCTGCGCGACAGCCGCTTGCGCAGCGTGTCCACATAGCTTTCCTCGTCATCGACCAGAAGCACCCGCACCGCTGCTGCATCGCTCACGAATATCCCTCCGCTTGGACGTGCCGACGATGCCGTTTCATAGCTGCGCGTCCGTCGAAAAGCAACCGCGCCCGGTCCCGCTCCCGCCCCGGGCGACGCGTTGTTGACGCCGTTTCCCGCCTGCCCGATACTCGCCGCCATCGTAGGTTCCGGGAGTTGTCATGCGCGAAATCGATCTTTCCGCTCTTTGCGGCATCGCCCGGCTGGCCGGACAGGCGATCCTGGACGTCGCCCGTTCGGACTTCGCCGTTGCGGAAAAAGAGGACCGAACCCCCGTGACCGCGGCGGACACGGCGTCGAGCGGGATCATCCTGGCCGGGCTCGCCCAGGCGTTTCCCGGCCTGCCGGTCGTGTGCGAGGAAACCGAGGCTGCGCCCTATGCCGTGCGGCGCGGCTGGAAGCGTTTTTTTCTGGTCGATCCCCTGGACGGCACCAAGGAGTTTCTCCGGCGCACGGACGAGTACTGCGTCCTGATCGCCCTGATCGAGAAGGGCGCTCCCGTGTACGGCGTGGTGTACGCTCCGGCCACGGACACGCTTTTCTGCGGCGGCCCGGGCATTCCCTCCGTGCGCCGCGTGGCCGGCGGGCCGGCCGAGGCGATCCGCGCCGTGCCGCCCGCGCCCGGCGAGGAGATTTGCGTCATGGCCAGCCGCTCCCATCCCGACCCGGGACTGGCCGCGTATCTGCGCCGTTTCCCCGCCGTGCGCCAGGCCAGTCGGGGCAGCGCCCTCAAGCTCGCCGCCCTGGCCGCAGGCGCGTGCCATCTCTATCCCCGCCTGGGCCCGACCATGGAATGGGACATCGCCGCCGGCCATGCGCTGCTTCTCGGCGCGGGCGGGGAGCTGACCGCCCTGGACGGCGCGCCTTTCCTCTACAACAAGCCCGACCTGCGAAACGGTCCCTTTGTCGCGCGTTCATTCCCCGGCGCGACGATCGACGGCGTCTCCATCCTCGATGTCTAGCTGCGGGAACGCAGTCTTACGCCGCCGGCTCCTCGTGGCTCAGGCAATGCACCGTGCCGAGGCCCCAGACGAGGTCCACGGCGTGCACGCCGACCACTTCGCGCCCGGGGAAGGCCTCGGCCAGGATGCCGAGCGCCAGCCGGTCGCTTTGGTCGTTGAAGGTCGGCACGAGCACGACGCGTCCGGCGATGAGGAAATTGGCGTAGCTCGCCGGCAGGCGCTGGCCGCGAAAGACAAGCGGGCGCGGCATGGGCAGGTCGATGACGGAAAGCTGCGTTCCGTCGGCCAGGCGCGCGCCCTGCAGACGCTCGCGGTTTTCTGCCAGGGGGCGGTGGTTGGCGTCGGCCGGGTCGTCCTCGCGGCAGAGCACGACCGTGTCGCGGGAGACGAAGCGGCACAAATCGTCCACGTGCCCGTGGGTGTCGTCGCCGGCGATGCCGCGCCCGAGCCAGAGCACGTTTTTCGCGCCGAGGAAGTTGCGGAACACGGTTTCGTAGTCCGCGCGCGAAAACCCGGGATTGCGCACCTGCACGGCCGCGTCCAGCAGGCATTCCTCGGTGGTGAGCACGTCCCCCGCGCCGTTGCCGTCCATGGCCCCGCCCTCGAGGACCACCTGCCGGCCGTGATGCATCGCCGGCACGACCTCCATGCCGCGCTCACGGCACACGGCCGGTCCCACGGCGTTGTCCAGGGCGTGGTCCGGGTACTTGGCCCAGCCCGTGAACGCGCAGTCCACGGCCACGATGTTGCCCCCCTCGCGCACGAAAAAAGGCATGAAATCCCGGGTCCAGCCCCGGTTCATGGGCGCGGTGAAAAACGTGATCCGCCCCATGTCCGCGCCGACGTCGCGCAGCACGCGCCTTGCCGCGGCCTCCTGGCGCGCGTCGCGCACGAGCAGGCGCACCGTCTCGCCCGTGCGCGTGAGCGTGCGCAGCATTTCGCCGTACACCCAGGCGATGGGCGCGAATTTGCCCGGCCAGTCCGAGGCGTTGCCCGGCCAGGCCAGCCACACCGCCGCATGCCGGTCGAATTCCGCCGGCCAGAGGAAGTTTCGGTCCATGGCGTCCTTTGCGGGAGAGGAGGGGAGAATCGGGGGGGGGGGGGGGGGGGGGGGGGGGGTTGGGGTTGGGGAGGGCGCCCCCCCC
>JAEWPX010000097.1 GCA_023399375.1 Pseudomonadota bacterium
GGCGTCGCCGGCGTCGGCCGCGCGGCGCAGGAGCGCAAGCGCCGCGTCCCGGTTCGCGGGGACGCCCGCGCCGGTAAAAAGCATCACGCCGAGGCGCGCCATGGCGGCCGGGTCGCCCCGCCGGGCGGCCTTGTCGTAGAGACCTGCTGCGGCCGCGTCGTCGCCGGCCACGCTGCGTTCCAGGTCGCCGGCCCGCGTCATGGCCGCGACGAGGCCTTTGGTAGCCGCATGCCGGTACAGCGTAAGCGCCCGGCGCAGGTCCGGCGGGCCGTCTTCGCCGCCTTCGAGCAAAAGCCCGAGCCGGTACGACGAGGGAACCGATCCGCGCAGGGCGGCGGCGAGCAGGGGGCGGGCTTCCTTGAGGCGTCCGGCGTCGAACAGGCGCGCGCCGCGCTCGGGCGTGCCGCAGCTTGCGGCGATGATCCAGAACGCGCCGAAAAGAGTCAGCGCGTAGACCGTGCCGGCCAGGACGCGGCGGCGAACGGCGGGATCGGCGGCAAGGCGCGACATGGCGGCGTCCGTATGGCCCGGGGCTTACAGGCCGGGCCAGGCCAGTTCGAGGTAGGGTTGGCCGGCCAGACGCAGGGCCATGGCCGCGAGCGCTCCCAGGGCGATGGCCGGGCCGTAGCACAGCCTGTAGCCGGGCAGGCCGCCTGGGCCGAAAAATCGCGCCCAGGCCATCCAGACCAGGAACTGCACGCCGCCGGCGACGCTCGTGAAAAGGACCAGCGTGACCACGGCCTGGCTGCCGAGCCCGGCCCCGGCCATGGCCATGAGCTTGACGTCGCCCGCGCCGAGCACGCGGAAAAGATGGGGAATGAGGAAGATGACGAAGCAGCCGGCCAGACCGAGGGCGGCGTCGCCGAGCCCGGGCAGGCCGGAAAAGACGCCGTGCACGGCCAAGAGCGCTGCCATGGCCGGGAAGACGATGCGGTTGGGGATGCGCCGGGTGCGCATGTCCACGATGGAGGCCGCCACGCAGGCGGCCCCCGTCAGGGCGAAGGACAGGACGGTTTCCATATCCGGCGGCACGGCGATTCCTCCCAGTGGCTTTCTCTTAGCGGCTCGGACGTGCCTTGTCCAACGGCCGCCTTGACGAGCGCCGGGGAAACCGTCAGTTCACACGGATGCGGCAAATAACGGGAGCCCTGGCCTTGGCCCGGACTCCGGAGTCTGCATGGAACACGACGCCGACATTTCGCCTGCGGAACAATGCGAGGGCATTTTGCAAGGATTGCAGCATCCTGCACATGTACGGCCTGTACGATTCGCATGAACGAATTTCCCCGAAAAAACGACGGCGGCGCGGCGGGACGTGATCCCCTGGAAGCGGCGCAGGCGACCATCGCGCGGCTCACGGCCGAGGTGGGCGCCGCCAAGCAGGTCAAGGCCGACTTCATGGCCCGCATGACCCACGAGATGCGCACGCCGCTTTCCGCCATCATCGGTTTGGCCAACCTGGCCCTGCCCCTGGCGGCCGATGCCCGGTCCCGGGATTATCTGGATAAAATCCTGATTTCGGCCAAGGGCCTGCTCGGCGTCGTGGACGACATCACGGATTTCACCCGGTTGGAGAAGGGCTTGGCCGCGCTCTCGCCCGCGCCCTTCGACCTGGCCGAAGCCCTGGGCCGGGTGACCGGCCGTTTCGCCGTCGCCGCGCGGGCGCGGGGCTTGGTCCTCGCGTCGCGCCTCGATTCTCGCGTCCCGACCGCCCTGGTCGGAGACGACGCCCGGCTGGAGGGCGTACTCGCCCATCTGGTCGGCAACGCGGTCAAGTTCACGGAAAACGGCCGCGTGGATCTGGCCGTGGACCTGCGCTGGCGGCGCGACGCCAAGGTGCGCCTGGCCTTTTCCGTGCGCGACACGGGCATCGGCATGGATCGCGACGCCATCCCCGCCATGCTCGAATCCTTCACCCAGGGCGACGGCTCCCTGTCGCGCCCCTACGGCGGCACCGGACTCGGCCTGGCCCTGGTCCGGCGCGGCGCGGCGCTGCTCGGCGGCGAACTGGCCGTCGCCAGCGAACCGGGACAAGGCACTGTCTTTTCCTTCGAGGCCACCTTCGACGAGGACCTCAGCCCGGATGCGTCGGCGACGGCGTCGGAAGCCGCCGCGAGCGTGCGGCCCCGGGCAGCCGCCCCGCAAGCGCCTCCCGCGCCCCTGGCCGGCACGCTCCTGTTGCTCGTGGAGGACAACGCCATCAACCAGCAAGTGGCGCGGGAGATCCTCATGCGCCTGGGCGCGGCCGTGGATGTGGCCGGGCACGGCCGCGAGGCCGTGGAGATGGCGGGGCGCGCCACCTACGACGCCGTGCTCATGGACGTGCAGATGCCGGTGATGGACGGGCTGGCCGCCACGCGCGCCATCCGCGCCCTGCCCGGCGGCGCGGACGTGCCCATCATCGCCCTGACCGCCCACGCCCTGGCCGAGGACCGCGACCGCTGCCTGGCGGCAGGCATGAACGATTATCTGACCAAGCCCATCGATCCCGGGCGTCTGCTCGCCGCCCTGGGCCAGTGGATCGTCCCGGCGGCCAACGACGTCGCGACCGCGGTCGTGGCCGGGGATTCGCAAGCGTCCGCTTCCGTGCGGACGCCGCTCCCCCCGCCGGGCATCGACGCGGCCAAGGGGCTTGCCCGGCTGGGCGGCAATGCAGGGCTTTTTCGCAGCGTGGCCGCGGAATTCGTCCGCGACTACGGCCAGAGCGCGCAAGAGCTTAGGCGGCGCATGCACGGCGGCGATACGGAAGGCGCGCGGCGGCTGGCCCATACGGTCAAGGGCGTGGCCGGCAACAT
Organism: Pseudomonadota bacterium; assembly: GCA_023399375.1. Lineage (GTDB taxonomy): Bacteria > Desulfobacterota > Desulfovibrionia > Desulfovibrionales > Desulfovibrionaceae > Solidesulfovibrio. Next base: position 2,796 of record JAEWPX010000097.1, read on the forward strand.
CGCCGCCGACGCCCTGGCCGCGGCCGCGCGCGACGTCGAAGTCTCCCTCGGCGAAGGAAGCGTCCCGGCCAGGGGGCTGCTCGACGCCTACGCCTCGGCCCTGGCCGCGGCCGTGGCCGACGCCTCCCGGCTGGCCGCGCCCGAATCCGCGCCGCGCGCCGAACGGGAGCCAATGCGCCTGCATATCCTGCTCGTGGACGACGCCAAGCTCAACCGGGCGGTCTTTTCACAGATCCTGCAGGAAGCCGGGCATGAGACAACCACGGCGAAAAACGGCAAGGAAGCCTGTCGTGCACTTTTTGGGGAAAAGCCCGGCCGGCCCTTCGACTGCATCCTCATGGACATCGAGATGCCGGAGATGGACGGCGTCACCGCCAGCCGCGTGATCCGGGGGCTCCTTGCGGCAAGCGCCAGCCCGCCGTGCTCCCGCGACATCCCCATCGTGGCCCTGACCTCCCACGACGCGGACGCCGAGCGCGACCGCTGCCTCGCCGCCGGCATGGACGCCTGCTGCGGCAAATCCTTCGAACGCGAAGCCCTGCTTTGCGTCATAGACACGGTCATGCGCGGCCGGCCGGCCGGCGGGGCCGGTCGTGCAAAGGCCTGCGCCGGCCCGGGACACGCGGCCGACAACGACGCGGTCCTGGCTGCGGCCTGCCGCCGGCTGGCCGGGCATCTGCGCGCCGGCAGCGTCTGCGCCGACGAGGCACTGCTCGCCCTGCGCCGGGAACTCTCCGGCCGGCCGACGCCGCCGGAGCTCGAGGCGCTCGCCCGGGATGTGGAGCGCTACGCCTTTGCGGCGGCCCTGGAGCGCCTGCAGTCCCTGGCCCGGGGCCTTGGCATCGATCCCCTCGCACTGCTCGGGGACGGCGAAAGCGACGTCGAGATGGCGTAAGCGGGTCCGCCCGGAACCGTCACCCGGCCGGCAAGGCTTATTTGCGGCGCAGCTTGCGGCCGAGGGCAACGCCGATCACCACGGCAAAGACGAGCACGAGCGTCACGATGGCGAAATTGGCCCCCATATCCACCTCCCTTGCCCGCCGGTCGGCCCGTTCGCCTTCTTCCGGGAGCCGGGCCAGCATACAGGCGAACCCGGCCCGGCGCAAAAGGGAATGCATCCGGCGGGGCGGCGGGAACAAAGCCCGCGCCGGCCGCGGAGGAACCCCATGAGCACCGTGCTTGCCGGGCTGCGCAGCCTGTTCTCCGGCCTGCGACGCAACCGGCCGAAGCTCGACCGCGAGGAGACAGCGGCCATCTTTCGCAACAAGTACAACGAGTTCCAGTCGCTGCTTGAATCCAACACCGAGCTGCTCAAGATCTTTTCCGAAATGGAGGTCATGCTCGAGGGCCGCGAGGTCTTCGGCATGGCGTTCATCCGTTCCCGCACGAGTCGCGCCATCTTCCACGCCATCCGCATGATCAAGAGTTTCGAGCGCCTCTCGGGTCGGCCCCAGCCTGCGCTCCTGGCCCTGGTCGAGCGGCTTTCCAGCGAAATCAAGACCGTCATCGGCGGCCGCGTCAACCCGCATCGCGGCAAGGCCGTGCTCATGCTTTCCGAGGTCACGGCGGACATCGTGGACCAGGTCGGCGGCAAATGCGCCAACCTGGGCGAGGTGGCCAACCGGGTCGGACTGCCCGTGCCGGGCGGCTTTTGCGTGACCACGGCCGCTTTCCGGGACTTTTTCGCCGAAGCGGGCCTGTTCGAGACCATCGCCAGCATCCGCCTGGGCATCACGCCCGACGATCCGGCCTCCATGGCCGCCGCTTCCGAGGACATCCAGGCCGCCATCCTGCGCGCCTCCCTGCCCGAAGCCCTGGCCCGCGAACTGGACGCGGCCGCGCGCGCCAGCGCCGGAAGCGACGGCGGCGCGGCACGTTTCGCCGTGCGCTCGAGCGCCATCGGCGAGGACGGGGAACTGTCCTTCGCCGGCCAGTACCTCACCATGTTAAACGTCGCCCCGGACCGCATCGCCAGCGCCTACAAATTCGTCATCGCCAGCCTCTACACGCCCCGGGCCATGTCCTACCGCCTGCTCAAGGGCATTCCCGACGACGACGTGGCCATGGCCGCTGCCTGCCTGCGCCTGGTGCCGTCGCGCGCCGCCGGCGTGCTCTACACCCGGCTGCCCGAGAATCCCGGGTGCGACGAACTGCTGATAAACGCCGTCTGGGGCCTTGGCCCCTACGCCGTGGACGGGGTGATCACCCCGGACGCCGTGCGCCTGGACCGCGACAGCCTTGCCGTTACCTTTCGCGACACGCCGGACAAGCCCCGCATGCTCGTGCCGAATGAGAGCGGGGGGCTTACGGATGTGCCGGTGCCCGAAGACCTGCGCCGCGCGCCCTGCCTCAGCGACGACGCGGCCAAGCGCCTGGGGGCCTGGGGCATGTTTCTCGAGCGCCATTTCGGCCGGCCCCAGGACATGGAATGGGCGCTGACCGAAGACGGGGAGTTGTGCGTCCTGCAATCGCGCCAGCTCACGGCCCTTGCCGCAGGCGGCGGCCTTGTCGCCGGCCCGCCCGTGCCCGGGGCCGAGATCGTCGCCGCGGGCGGGCAGACCGCCTGCGCCGGCGCAGGGGCCGGGCCGGTGCATCTGGTCCGCGACGACGCCGACCTCGAGGGCTTTCCCCACGGCGCGGTGCTCGTGGCCCCGCACAGTTCGCCGCAGTTCATGGTGGCCATGCAGCGCGCGGCGGCCATCGTCACGGACCAGGGCAGCGTCACCGGGCACATGGCGTCCCTGTCGCGGGAATTCGGCGTGCCGACGCTCCTTGGGCTCGAAAACGCCACGCGCGACCTCGCCCAGGGCGAGGTCGTCACCGTGGACGCGGCCGGATGCAGGATTTACCGGGGCCGGGTGGAATCCCTGCTGACGCGTACGGACGAAAGCGAGCCCTTCATGGCCGGCACGCAGGTGCACGCCATCCTGGCCGAAGCGGCAAGGCGCGTGGTGCCGCTCACGCTGCTCGATCCCAAATCGCCGCAGTTTCGGGCGGAGCACTGCACGAGCCTGCACGACGTGACGCGGCTTTTGCACGAATGGTCCTACGGCGAGATGTTCGCGGTCAGCGACCTGGCCTCGGGCCAGCAGGGCGTGACCGCCACCCTGGACGCGACCACGGGCCTGGACCTGCACATCATCGACCTCGGCGGCGGCATCCGCGAGGAGGCCGGGCACAAGCGACGGGTCACGCCCGGGGACATCGCCTCGCGGCCGTTTCTCGCCCTGCTTCAGGGCCTTGTCCTCACCGGCGACGCCCTGGCGATCAGGCCCGTCAACCTCGGCGGATTCCTCTCGGTCATGTCCGAGCAGATGCTTTCCCAGCCCAAGGCCGGCAGCGACCGCTTCGGCGACAAGTCCTACGCCATCATCTCCGACAAATACTTGAATTTCAGCTCCCGGGTGGGCTACCACTACGGCGTGCTCGACTGCTACTGCGGGGCCACGGTCAACAAAAACTACATCACCTTCTCCTTTGCCGGCGGCGCGGCCGACGACGTGAAGCGCTCGCGCCGGGCCCGGGCCATCGGCCGCATCCTGGAAGAACTCGGCTTCACCGTGGACGCCGCCGCCGACCGGGTCGCCGGACGGTTCCAGAAGGTGCCCGCGCCGCTGATCGAGGAAAAGCTCGCCCACATGGGGCGGCTGCTGCAATTCACCCGCCAGACGGACATGCTCATGGTCAGCGAAGCCAGCATCGACGCCATGGTGGCCTGCTTTCTCTCCGGCGCGCCCTGCTTCGACCCGGCCCATGCCGGGCAGGCGTGATAACGCGTTGGTGAAGATGCCTCCGGCGGCCGGGAGGGACAGTGTCCCTCCTGGACCTCCCCAAAAGGGGGAGCGCATGCGTTTTGCGATCGGCTCCGGAGGCCGTTGTATTATTGCGAGAACGTCTTGAAGGAGTGCGTTATGCCGCGATTTGCCGCCAACCTGAGCATGCTTTTCACGGAACTGCCGTTTCCCGACCGTTTCGCGGCGGCGGCCAAAGCCGGCTTCCGCTACGTCGAATACCTCTTCCCCTACGATTACCCGGCCGAGCAGCTGCGCGGGCTTTTGGACGACAACGGCCTGACGCAGGTGCTCTTCAACCTGCCCTGCGGCGACTGGGCCGCCGGGGAGCGGGGCATCGCCGGCCTTCCCGGCCGGGAGCGCGAGTTCCGCGAAGGCGTGGACAGGGCGGTCGCATATGCCAAGGTCCTTGGTGTCACGCGGCTCAACTGCCTGGCCGGCAAGCTCCCCGAGGGCGCGTCCATGGAGACCGCCTGCGACGTGCTGGCCCTCAACACGGCCAACGCCGCCCGTATTCTCGGCGAAAGCGGCCTCAGCCTCGTCATCGAGGCCATCAACCATTTCGACATCCCGGGTTTCATGCTCACGCGCACAAGCCACGTCATGGCCCTGCTCGACGTGATCGGCCGCCCCAACGTGGCCATGCAGTACGACGTCTACCACGCCCAGCGCGAGGAAGGGGAGCTGGCCGCGACCCTCGCCGCCAACATGCCGCGCATCGGCCATATTCAGGTCGCGGACAATCCCGGCCGGCACCAGCCCGGCACCGGGGAAATCCACTATCCCTTCCTCTTCGCCGAGCTGGATCGCCTGGGCTACGACGGCTTCGTCGGCCTCGAATACGTGCCCACCCCCGACACCGTCGCTTCCCTCGACTGGATTCCCCAAATGGGCTTGACGTTATAACCCCCCATTCCAGGGGGTCCGGGGGGGATGATCCCCCCCGGCGGAGAGGTCCAGGAGAGGCAGAGCCTCTCCTGGTCGCCGAAGGCATACACCCCCACTACGAGGTCCCGCATGAAAAAAATCGGCTTCATCGGCCTTGGCATCATGGGCAAGCCCATGTGCCGCAATCTGCTAAGAGCCGGCTACGCGCTCACCGTTTTCAGCCGCACCAAGGCCAACGTGGACGCCGTGACCGCCCATGGCGCGGTCTACGCGCCATCGCCCGCGGAAGTGGCCGCGGCGAGCGAACTGGTCATCACCATGGTGCCGGATTCGCCGCAGGTACGGGAGGTGGTGCTCGGCGAGGGCGGCGTCATCCACGGCGCGAAGCCCGGGCTCTACGTCGTGGACATGAGTTCCATCGCCCCCCTGGCCAGCCGGGAGATCGGGGCGGCGCTCGCCGCGGCGGGCGTGCGCTTTCTCGACGCGCCGGTCAGCGGCGGCGAGCCCAAGGCCGTGGACGGCACGCTTTCCGTCATGGTCGGCGGCCACGTCGCGGATTTCGCGGCCGTCAAACCCGTGCTCGCCGCCATGGCCGCCTCGGTCGTGCGCGTGGGCGAGGTCGGAGCCGGCAACGTAGCCAAGCTCGCCAACCAGGTCATCGTCGCGCTGAACATCGCGGCCATGTCCGAGGCCCTGGTGCTCGCGACGAAAGCCGGCGTGGAGCCCGACATGGTCTACCAGGCCATTCGCGGCGGGCTGGCCGGCAGCACGGTCCTCGACGCCAAGGCGCCGTTGGTCATGGACCGCAAGTTCGATCCCGGCTTTCGCATCAAGCTCCACGTCAAGGATCTGGCCAACGTGTTGCGCACGGCAAACGAATTGCATGCGCCCTTGCCGTTGACGGCCTCGGTCATGGAGGTGATGCAGGCCATGCTCGCCGATGGCTGCGGCGAGGACGATCACGCCAGCATCATCCGTTATTTCGAGAAGCTGGCCCATGTGACCGTTTCGCGTTGAAGCGTCGTTTTGACGAATAATCGTCATGCACACGGCCGCGCCCGCCTGCCTGTGGGGCGCGCGCCAAAGCCGGCGCAAAGCGCCGGAAAGGAGATTGCCGTGCGAATGAGGAAACCGGCCCTGGCGTTTGCCCTGGCTTTGTGTCTTACCTGCGCCGTGGCCGTGGCCGCCAAGGTCATGAGCGTGTCCGTGCGCGACGGACAGGTGCGGGAAACGCCGTCTTTTCTCGGCAAGATCGTAGGCAAGGCCAGCTACGGCCAGAACGTGGACGTGGGACAGGAGCAGGGCGACTGGGCCAAGGTGACGCTGCCCGGCGGCGTCTCCGGCTGGATGCACCGCTCGGCCCTGACCACGGACAAGCTGGCGCTTTCCTCCGGCCAGGGAACGGCCGGCAGCGTCTCGGGCAAGGAAATGGCCCTGGCCGGCAAGGGCTTTTCCGCCGAGGTCGAGGCCGACTACCGTCGCAGCCACGGCGGCGATTTCGCGGCCGTGGACGCCATGGAGCGCATCAAATACGATCCGTCGCAACTGCTGGCCTTTTTGAGCCAGGGCGGCGTCAAGCCCCAGGGAGGCGCGAAATGAAGCCGCGCATCCTTCTTCCCCTGGCCGGGCTCCTCGTCGCGGGCCTGCTGCTTTTCGGCTGCAACAACCCCGACGCGGTTTCCCGCGTGCTCGGCTCCTTCGGCAGCGTCGGCGGCGCGCCCGTGGGCGACTACGCCGCGTCGGCCGTCAAGGGCGCAACCGCCGTGGCCCACGCCGCGGAGGACTTCACTCCCGTGCAGGAATACTACATCGGCCGCGCCGTGGGCGCGTCGGTGCTGGGCAAGTACAAGCCGCTGCACGACGCCAAGGCCAACGATTACGTCAACGAGGTGGGCCAGGCACTGGCCATGTTCTCGGACATGCCGCAGACCTACGGCGGCTACCACTTCCTGATTCTCGACTCCGCGGATATCAACGCCTTTGCCGCGCCGGGCGGGCTCGTCTTCATCACGCGCGGCATGCTGCGCTGCTGCGCCGGGGAAAACGCCCTGGCCGCGGTGCTCGCCCACGAGATCGCCCACGTCCAGAACAAGGACGCCCTGCGCGCCATCAAGCGCTCGCGCACCACCGAGGCCCTGGCCATCATCGGCGGCGAGGCCATCAAGCATGCCGGCGGCGGGGATCTCGCGCGCCTGACCAACATCTTCGCCGACTCCATCGGCGACATCATGACCACCATGGTCAACAACGGTTACTCCCGGACCCTGGAATACCAGGCCGACAAGACCGCCGTCACGATCCTCACCCGCACCGGCTACGATGCGGCCGGGCTGCCCGACATGCTGGCGGAAATGCAAAAACGCCTCACCCCCGGCGGCGCGGACTTCGCCAAGACCCACCCCGCGCCCCAGGATCGCATCACCGAACTGGCGAGCCTCGCCCGCGTGGCCGAGATCACGGAACCGCCCGCGCGCATGGCCCGTTTCAAGGCGGCTCTGGGGAATATCTAGGAAGAGAAGAGGGAAGATCGGGGCGTTGCCCCGAACCCCGCCGGGGGGCATGATGCCCCCCGGGCCCCCTCGG
>JAEWPX010000172.1 GCA_023399375.1 Pseudomonadota bacterium
GCCCCAAGCAAAGCGACTACACCATTTTTGAAACGCCCGACCCGGCCACGCTGCGCGAGGTGCTGGCGCAGGCGCTCGGCGTCACGGGACGGGTGATCAAGCGCCGCCTGCTCCTGCTTTGCGGCCAGACGCGCATCCATCTGGATCGCGTTACGGGGCTCGGCGATTTCCTGGAACTGGAAGTGCTGCTGCGGGAAGGCCAGAGCGCGGCGCAGGGCGAAGCCATCGCCGAAGGCCTCTGCGCCCGGCTGGGCCTCGACCCGGACGCGCGCATCACCGGCGCCTACCGCGACCTGCTCGCGGCCGCCGGGACGACGCCGTAGCTGTGAAGGGAGAGGAAGAAAGAAATGCCTCCGGCGGCCAGGAGGGGCACTGCCCCTCCTGGACCTCCCGAATGGGGGGAAGGTCAGTTTGACAGGAGCAGTGGGCTCCAGGGCAGGCCGGTCGCTGGCGGGGCCATGGACGCGGGCAATCGACGAAACGGCATTTTGACTATACAAGAGCCCGCATGGGCACACAAGCGATCCTGGGTCCTCTGCCGCGCTCCGGGCGCAGGGATGCGCGCGGCGTAGCGGGGAAGCGGCCGTGAACGCCCCGGTCGCGCTGTTGCGTCGGTTTTTCGCTTCCCCGCTGGCCACGGCGCTTGCCCTGGTGCTGCTTATCCTCCTGTCGGCTTCGGCCGCGTTCTATCTTCTCGAATTCGCCGGCAATCCCGATAAAACGTATTTCGACGCCCTGTGGTGGGCCATGGTCACGCTTTCGACCGTGGGCTACGGCGACATCGTGCCTACGACCGTGGCCGGGCGGCTGGTGGGCATGGCCATCATGGCCACGGGCGTGGGCGTCATGGCGGCGCTGACCGGCAATCTGGCCTCGGCGCTCATCGAACGCAAAAACCGCAAACGTCAGGGGCTGTTGCCAGTGAAGACTTCCGACCACTGCCTGGTGCTCGGCGTCAACGCCCAGGCGCCGGAACTGCTGCGCGCCCTTGCCGCGTCCGCCCCCGTGCACAAGCGTGGGCCGGCCGTGGTGCTCGTCGCGCCGTTGACGCCCGAGGATTTCGCCGAATTGGCCGCGGACCTGGACCTTGGCGAGCGCCTGGAGTTCTGCCGGGGCAATCCGGCCCACGAACCCACCCTGGGCCGCGCCTCGCCGGGTACGGCCCGCGCGGCCTACATCCTGTCCCAGGACGGCCTGTCCCCGGAGGACGCCGACCAGCAGACCCTGCTTGCGGCCCTGACCTTTCGCGGTCTGGCCCCCAAGGTGCGGCTGTGCGCCGAGGCCCTGCTGGAAACCAGCCGCAAGCCCCTCAGCCGCGCCGGCGTGGACGTGACCGTGGTGCGCGGCGAACTGGCCGGCCGGGCGCTCGGGGCCATGGGCGAGCATCCCGCGCTGTGGCATTTTCTGGAACGCCTCCTTGGCGGCGCGGGGCATCGGGCCATGGCGGCCCGGACGTTTTCCGCCGAGGAAAAGGGGCTTGTCTGGTCGCAGCTCGTGGCCAAGGTCATGGCCGCGGACGGGCGGATGCCCGTTGCGGTCTTTCGCCTGCGTCGCGACATCGACATCCGCGAGCTGCTCGATGCGGATTCGGCGCTCGACCAGTTCATTTCCGAGCTGTTCGCGGCCTACGGCCAGGACGGGCATATCGGCAGCGAGGGGCCGAGCGTGGTGGTCAATCCCGGCGACGGGCTGGACCTCGGGGGATACGACGGGCTGATCTTCCTGCGCGCGGGCGGCCCCGAGCGCAAACCCGCGGCCGTCGCGGAAGGCGGGGGGGCGTAGATGGGCGAGGCGTCCTGGGCCAGGGCCGAGCTGTTCGCCGGGCTGTCGTCCGGGGAACTCGACGCGGTGCGGCCGTTTTTCGACACGGTGGAGCTTCCCGCCGGCCGCGACGTCATTGTCGAGGGCACGCCCGGGGACGACATGTTCATCCTTGTTTCGGGCAAGGTGCGCGTGCGCAAGGCCATGGTGCAAAAGGGCATTGCCGTGCCGGCGCTGGAGGCCGAGGCCGGGGGCAAGACCCTGGCGGACCTAAGCGACGCCCAGAGCCCGTTTTTCGGCGAGATGGCGCTCCTTGACCGCGACATCCGCTCGGCGAGCGTCACGTGCCTCACGGACTGCCGCTTTCTGCGCATCGACCGCGACCGCTTTTTCAGGTTTTTGGCCGAGCGGCCGGAGATCGGCGTGAAGCTGGTCACGGCGCTGGCCAAACGGCTCGCCCGCGTGGTGCGCAAGAACAACAACGAGATCGTGAAGTTGACCACGGCCCTGGCGCTGGTCTTAAGCCGCCGCGGGCAGGGCAGGGGGTAGGGAGGCTACTTCCGCAGCGCCGGATGCTCCATGACGATTTCGCCGTCCACGTAGCGGAAGACCACGTCGCGGGTCTCCTCGGGCACGGCGAGCACCGCTTCGCCGATGCCGATTTCGACGTTGGCCCCGACGTGGCCGGGCACGATCACGCGGCAGGCGGAAAACCGCCGCATCGCCGCCGGATGCGACCACAGCCGCGCCAGCTGCATCCGGCAGGACTCCAGCAGCTTTTCCAGGCGCAGCGCATCCGCCCCGCAGACTTCGGCCCGTTCGCCGCCCCGGGCCATTTCCTCCCGGCAGGTCGCAAGCTCCATGACCAGTTCGCGCACGCGCGCCTTCAAATGCTGGTCCTTGTGGATGCGCTCGGGATCGTAGCCCAGGAGCAGCCGCGTCTGGCTCTGGCTGCCGCCGCCGAGTTGCTCGCCCACGTAGACCGCCTCGCCGCAATACGCCTCGCCGCCGACGAGCCGGCCCTTGACCGCGAGCTTTTCCCCGGCAAACAGCCGGCAATGCATGCTCGCGCCGTCGATGAGGATGTTCTGGCCCGCGTGCAGCACCGCGTTTTCGCAGTATTTGGCCCGGATGCTCTTGCCCGCGCGCACCGTGGACCGGCCGCCGCCCTGGATGCCGGCCTGGCAGGAGACCCCGCCCATGGCGCGCAGTTTGGCCGCTTCCACCGTGCCGCGCACGGTGATGTTGCGCCCCATGACCAGAAAGCCCGAGCGCACGCCGCCGCCCACGAGCACGTCGCCCACGGCCACGATGTTGCCGGTGTGAAAATCGATGTCGCGCCCGATGGAGAGCGTCTCGCGCACCAGGATCAGCCCGTCCACGCAGGAGACGTGGCCGTTGACCGCGGCCAGGAGCCGCCTGGGGTTGGACGGGTCGACGCGGCAGCCCTCGCCGTGGGGAAAGGCCAGATCGTCGGAGAGGATGGTTTCCGGCTCCTGCGGCTCGTCCGGGTCGACCTCCTCCCATTCGGCCAGGAGCTGGCCGGCGACCACGTTCTGGGCGTAGCCCAGGTCGAACTGGTCCACGGACCCGTCCTCGCGGTTTTTCGGACGCAACCGGCGGCGTTCATAGTCCGGATCGAAATGGTATCTGAGAAGGTACGGCATGGGCTTCCGCCGGTTTTCCGGGCTGCATGCGGGTCATTGGCCTATGATGGGATTCGTATCGAACCCCATGGGTTTACACAAGCCCCGGCCGCGCTTCGGTCACGAAACAGTTGCCCCGTCGGCGGGGGCGTGCGCAGCGCGCAGCCCCCGCCAATTGACGCACGGGAACGAATATTTTACCCTTCCATACTTTTTTGTATCATCCATCATGCGCAAAGGCGCGCCCAAACCACGAATTAGGCGAAACCTATGGAAACTCTCCGCACCCTTCCGGGCGACGACGTCCGGCAAATCATGTGGCGTTTCGCGGACCGCTTCGACCTCCAGATGGCCGTCCAATCCACCCGCGCCGTGGCGCGGGGACTGGTCGCCCGGCTGGTGGCCGAGGGCGCGCGCCACTCCCACGAATGGAACGAGCAGAAAAACCAGCTGCTCGCCGCCTTCGACGAGTCCGGCATCACCGCCGTGTTCCTCGACCCGCATCAGGGCGGCTTCATCGAAGGCCCTAAAAATATGGCCCTGGCCCTGGTCGCCTTCGAACTGTCCTGGGTGGACGCCGGCGCGGCCACCTGCTCCCTGGCGAGCAACCTGGCCCTGTCGCCCATCCACGAGCGCGGCACCACCGAGCAGCGCGACCACTACATGAGCCTGTGCGCCCCGGCCCCGGACAAGACCCCCTGGCGCGGCGCGTTCGGCCTGACCGAGCCGTTGCCCTACGTCGGCGTGGACACCGGCGTGCTCGTCGGCAAAGTGCGCGTCGATTCCTGGGAGGAAGGGCAGGAGCCCGTGCTCCAGGTCGACAAGCGCGGTCGCTTCATCACGGGCATGGACTTCGCCAATTTCGCCACCGTGGCCGTGGACACCGCCGACCCGCGCATCAAGACCTCGTGCATGGTCATCCTGGAAGAGACCGACCCCGGGCTTTTCGACCGCGGCGCGCCCACGCTCAAGATGGTCCACCAGCTGTCCTCCACCCGCGACCCGGTCTTCAGCATGAAGGTTCCGGCCAGCCGCATCATCGGCGGCTACACGGTCAAAGACGGCTGCATCGTGCCCAACTACTCCCACTCCGAGATCATCGCCTCGGTGTTCCACCGCACGCGCGTGCCCGTGGCGCTCATGACCACGGCCAAGCTGCTCTCCGCGGTGGAGCCGGTCATCCGCTACCAGCGCGGCCGCTTCCGCGGCGGCGACGCCTGCGCCGAAGGCACGCCCAAGTACGAACTGGGGCTGCAGCAGAAGCAGGACGCCCCCATCCGTCTGGCCGAGCTCTGGGCCACGGGCGAGGCCGGCGCGTCCATGGGCTTCGCCACGGCGCGGCTGTTCGACCACCTCGACCCCACGGAAAAGCTCAAGGAAAAGGCCCTGGCCGACGCCGGCGTCACGAGCATGCGCGCGCAGCTCACGGCGCTCAAAAAGGTCCTGCCCCAGTCCGCGGAATACGTGAACCTGCTTTTCACCCCCGAGGAGACGCGCGACGCCGCCCGCTTCGCCGCCCTGGACGCCGATCCCGTGGTCAAGTACCAGGCCCTCGAAGCCGAGGCCGGCGTGCTCTGCCCGGCCTGCAAGCTCTGGAACACCGGCCACGGCGCGACCGTCATGCGCGAGGCCGTGGCGCTCATGGGCGGCTACGGCATCACCGAGGACTGCCCCGGGTTCCTGTTCCACAAGTGGAACGACTGCCAGCTCGAAGCCACCTACGAAGGCCCCGAGTGCGTGCAGCGCCGCCAGCTCTCGGTCACCATGGCCAGCGACGTCTTCGCCGTGTACCTCGAAAACTACGTCGCCGAGATGGAGCGCGTGGCCGCGACCAATCCCGAAACCGGCGCGGCGTCCGTCGCCGCCGGCTTCCGCCTCTGGAAGTCCGCCCTCGACATCCTTTCGGCCGGCAAGGACGCCGAAGGCAAGAAGCTCTACCACGGCAACCGCCAGGCCGTGACCTTCCCCCTGGCCGACGCCCTGTGCCCGCTGCTCGCCAGCCGCCACCTGATCCTCGACACCCTGGAACTGGCGGCCAAGGGCCCGGAAAACCCGATGGTGGCCGAAGGCCTTGCCGGGTACGTGTCCTTTTTCAGCGACCTGGCCAAGATCCAGTCCGCCAAGGCCGCGGGCGAAGCTGCGCGCGTCTGCGCGGGCCTCGTCCACGGCTACGCCCCCGAGGGCGCGGACCTCGCGGCGTTCGGCGCGCAGCGCGCCGCCGCGGACGCTTCGCTTGCCGGCCTCGGCGCGGCCCGGGAACGCGCCGGCCACGCGCTCACCCAGGTGATGATCCCGGAAGCGCTCGATTACCCGATGTAACAATGTGGGGCAGAGTTTCTCTCTGCCCCACATCTCTTTGTTAAGTGTTTGGTATGAGTCTGTTGTTTAACCCATGTGTGGGTCTATGGATTATGTTATTGAATTTATTAAGGCGTCTGCGCCATTCGCTTGGCCAAGTGCCTTGGTTTTTCTCTTTTTCTGTTTCCGTAAGCAACTATATGACCTAATGGACTCATTCAAAGATAAGAATTTAAGTATAAAGGTTGGCTCG
>JAEWPX010000148.1 GCA_023399375.1 Pseudomonadota bacterium
TCGCCGGAGACGAAATAGGGGATGCCGCAACCGCCGTAGGAAATGCGCATGTCGCGGTCGAGCATGACGACCTTGCTGTCCGGGGAAAGCCGCTTGAAGCGGCAGGCGGCCTTGGGGCCAAGGGCCACGGCTCCGATGATGACGACCTGTTGCGGCATGACCAGTCCTCGCGTTTCGTGTTGTTTGTCGTTCCAGGCGCTCTGAAGCGTCATGGATCGGCGCAATGCATTTCACACGGAAGCGGTGGGGATGCCTTGGTGTTGCAGGCGTCTTCCGTCTTCCGTGTGCGTATTGGAGTGGCGATAAAGTAGCTCAAAGCCGGGCCTTGTCAATGGCCGGGCCTTGCCGCGGCGCGCGCCTGCCTGTACCACGGGGTGTGGAGGATTGCCTGTTGGAAACCCGCAAGGCCACGCTTTTCATCGTCGCCACCCCCCTCGGCAACCCGGCCGACCTCTCGCCGCACGCGGCGGCGACGCTTGCCGACGCGGCCGTGGTTCTGGCCGAGGACACGCGCCGCACCGGCATGCTGCTCAAGGCCTGCGGCGTCACGGCCCGCCGGCTGATGAGTTCCCACGAGCACAACGAGGAAGGGCGCGTGCGGCAGGTCCTCGCCTGGCTCGGCGAGGGCCTCGACGTGGCCCTTGTTTCCGACGCCGGCACGCCGCTTCTGGCCGACCCGGGCTACCGCATCGTGCGCGCCGCGCGGGAAGCGGGCCATCCCGTCTCGCCCGTGGCCGGGCCGTCGGCCGTGGCCGCGGCGCTTTCCGCGGCCGGCCTTGCGCCCTATCCCTTCAGCTTCCTGGGGTTTCCGCCGCGAAGCGCGGGCGAGGCCCGGGAGCTCTTCGCCCGGTTCGGGGCCACGGGCGCGACGCTCGTCTTTTTCGAGCGCAAAAACCGTCTGGGCGACACCCTGGCCGCGGCGCTCGCGGCCCTTGGCGACCGCGAATGCGTCCTCTGCCGGGAGATGACCAAGACGTTCGAGGAGTTCCTGCCCGGTAAGCTGTCGGAATTCGCCGGGCGCGACCTGGAGCTTCTGGGCGAGGTGACGGTGGTCGTCGGTCCCGGTGAAGTCGGGCGCAGCGGCGAGGAGACGGCGAGGGCCGTGCTCGCCGTGGAGGCCGCGGCCGGCGGCAAGCCGCGCGAGGCCGCCCGGCGTGCGGCAATGCGGCTTTCGGGATGGACCGTCAAGGAGCTTTATGCCATGTTGGCGGACCGCGAACACGATTGACCCGCTAAAGGATTGCCGCATGGTCGACGCGCCGCGCCCCCACGATGACGCTTACTGCGTTTTTGACGCCGAGGACCGGGAGTATCTTGTCGGCGTGGTCGGCGCAGGTCCGGGCTTCGACACGATCCTCGAGATCGTCGCCGGCGACGAGTTCCGCGAATTCTTGCCCCCCATGCATCTGGCCGGCGTCGCCGGGATCGAGCTGTGCGACCCCAGGCGGCGGTCGCCGCTATTGGCCGGGGTGCCGTTTTTCGCCACCTACCAGGAGCTGTTCGCCCACGCGCCGCACATCAACCTCGTCGTCGCCCTGCAACAGGGCCTGGACAAACGCGCGCTTTCCCGCGACATGCCGCCCGGGGCCTCGCTGATCGACAGCACGGCCTCGTTTTTCCTCTGCGCCCTGTCGAGCGCCGTGTCCGTGGGCGCGCATTGCCGCCGTCGCCTCGACCACCAGAAGCTTCTGCTCGAAGCCATCGTGGACGAGGTGCAGGAGGACATCGCGCTGATTGCCGCCTCGGGCAGGGTGGTGGACCTCAACCGCAACGTCGTCATGCGCCTTGGCCGCTCCAAGGAAGACCTCGTCGGCCGCGACTGCCGGGAACTGCGCGCCTCGCCCGAGGACCCGCCGCTGTGCGACCCCGACGACCCGGGCGGCCCTTTCCGCACCGCCCTGACCACGGGCGAGAAGGCCGAGCGCCTGCACACCGCCGTGGGCGCCGACGGCAGGCTGCGCTACTACCGCACCTACACCTATCCCATCCGCGACGCCTCCGGACAGGTTGGGCACGTGGTCGTCTTTCGCCGCGACATCACCGACCGCACCATGGAGGAGATCAGCGCCCGGCAGGCCGAGCGCATCGAGACCGTGGGGCGGCTCTCCTCCTACCTCGCCCACGAGATCCGCAACCCGCTTTTTGCGGCGAGCGGCTTCGCCAGGCGGCTTTCACAGATGGACGGCTTGCCCGAAGCCGCCAGGGAAAAGGCCGGCATCGTGCTCGAGGAACTCACGCGCATGGAGGCGTTGCTCAAGCAGTTCCTGGAATTCGCCCGACCCGTGGGCGCGGTCGTGGGCCAGGCCGACGTGGGGCGGGTGGCCCGGGAGGCGGTGCAGACCGTGGGGCTCGAGGCCGAAACCCGGCGCGTGGGCATAAGCCTGGACATCCCGCCGGGCCTTCCTGCCGTGACCCTCGATCCGGCCCTGCTCAAGCAGTGCCTGGTCAATCTGCTGCGTAACGCCGTGGAAGCCCTGCCGCACGGCGGGTTCGTTACCGTGGCCGCCGACCGGGACGGGCAGCGGGTGCGGCTGCGCGTGACCGACTCCGGCCGCGGCGCGACGCGCGAGCATCTGGAGAACATGTTCAGTCCCTTCTACAAGGGCGACCACTGCGAATACGGCCTGGGCCTGGCCATGGTCAAAAAGGTCGTGGACGATTTCGGCGGCGCGGTGGAGGCCGCCGGCCAACCCGGGGGCGGCTGCGTGATCACGCTCTTCCTGCCGCCGGTCCTGGCCGGGCCGGGAGGCAAGGGGTAGGGGGCGCCTCCGGCGGCCGGGAGGGGCTGCGCCGGTTGGACACGCGACGCCTTTGCAGGGCGTTTCAACGAACGGGATCACGAGGAGAGGGCCTTCCGGGTTCGCTCCGGCTGGGTGGAGACACAGGGGAGGTGGGGCATGGGAACGGACGACGCCAGCGCCGGTCTGGTCGATCTGGTCCGGTTGCGGCAGCGCTTCGACGACGACGAGGAACTGCTCGCCGAGATTTTTCGCGTGTTCGTCGCGGAAACGCCCGGCCGCCGTGCGGATTTCGAAGCCGCCCTGGCCGCGGGCGACATGGGCCGCCTGGCGCATCAGGCCCATTCCCTCAAGGGCGTGGCCGGCACCATGATCGCCGAGCCCCTGCGCCAGGCCGCCTACGACCTGGAAATGGCGGCCAAGGCCGGGGATGCTGCCGACGTCGGCCTCAAGGCCCGGCTGATGCTCGGCCTGCTCGAAGCCACCTGCAGCCACGTCGCCGGCCTGCCGTAGGGGCTGCGCAAGAGGTTTCCGGCGGTCGCGGGCCCTTGTCCCCGCCATGCTTCCCGCCATCGCCAGACTCCTGTCGCGCATCCCTCTTTGCGTCCGCTTCGTGCGGAAGACGCTTGCCGCAGCGTCGCGGAACGCGGCCGCAGATATGCCGCAACACGGCTTGTGACGCCGTTTTTCCCCAGCCGATTACGATTCCGTAATTACGTGCGCAATTTTCGTAACCGCCGCCTCCCCCCTGCCTCGCCTCGGCCGGAAAACCGGCCTGCCGCCTGCGTATGTTGCTCTGGCACGCCCGTTGCTATTGGGTATCCCGCAAGCCGCCCGCCGGAAGGCGAACGAATTGGCGTTCGCAAGGAATTCCGGCTGGTTGCAAGGAAAGCCGCAAGAGAAACACCGTACGCCGTCGTAACCGCCCGCAAGGGCGCGGCGGCGAATCCCGCGAAAAAGCGCCATACACCGAGGAGAAGGGGAATTATGTTTCAGATCGAAGAAGGACTGGCAGGCGTGAAGACCCTGCCCCGCGTTCGCGCCAAGGGCCGTTACCTGTTCGCCGGCGAGGACAAGTTCTTCATCAAGGGCGTCACCTACGGGCCGTTCCCGGAAAACTCCCGGGGCGAACCCCTCCCCGAAGACGAAACCGTCCACCGCGACTTCGAGCTCATGCGCCGCGCCGGCGTCAACTCCATCCGCGTGTACTACGTGCCGCCGCGCCGTTTCCTGGACATCGCCGCCGAGCACGGCATCCGCGTCATGATCGGCATCCCCTGGCCGGAGCACCTGTGCTTCCTCGACCAGTGGGAGGTCAAGGAAGACATCAAGAAGACCGTGCGCGACGCCGTGGCTTCCCTCGCCGGCCATCCGGCCATCCTGGCGTGGCTGATCGGCAACGAGATCCCGAGCCACATCGTGCGCTGGCACGGCGCGGGCAAGGTCGAGAAGTTCCTGGGCAAGCTCGCCGCCATCGTGCGCGAGGAAGACCCCGAGGGCATGGTCACCTACGCCAACTACCCCTCCACGGAATACCTGCGCCTGCCGTTTTTGGACTTCCTCTCGGTCAACGTCTACCTGCACGACGAGAAGGCCTTCCGTTCCTACGTCAAGCGCCTGCAGAACGTGGCCGGCGAGCTGCCGCTGGTCTTGTCCGAATTCGGCATGGACTCCATCCGCAACGACGAGGCGCACGTGGCCGAGACGCTCTCCTGGCAGCTGCGCGCCGCCTACGAGCTCGGCGTCTCCGGCACCATGGTCTTCGCCTGGACCGACGAATGGTACACCGGCGGCCACCTCATCGAGGACTGGAAGTTCGGCGTCGTGACCGAGACGCGCAAGCCCAAGCCCGCCTACAAGGCCGTGGCCGACGTCTACCGCCAGCGCCTGCCCCTGCTCCCGGAAAATCCGCCGTTTATCTCCGTGGTCGTGTGCGCCTACAACGCCGCCTCGACCATGGACGGCTGCCTGGCCTCCTTCGCCAAGGTGGACTACCCGCATTTCGAGGTCATCGTGGTGGACGACGGCTCCACCGACGAAACCGGCGCGATCTCCGACCGCCACGCCGCGACCGCGCCCTACATCCACGTCATCCACCAGCCGAACCTGGGCCTGTCCGCCGCGCGCAACGTCGGCATGAACGCCGCCCAGGGCGAGATCGTGGCCTACACCGACTCCGACTGCTACGTGGACCCGCATTGGCTCCACTACATGGCCTGGGCCTTCACCGACAAACGCTTCGTGGCCGTGGGCGGCCCCAACCTGCCCCCGGCCGAGGACAACCGCACCGCCGCCTGCGTCGCCGTCTCGCCCGGCGCGCCGACCCACGTGCTCTTGACCGACGAGATCGCCGAGCACATCCCCGGCTGCAACATGGCCTACCGCAAGGAGCATCTGGCCGCCATCGGCGGCTTCGACGCCACCTACCGCGCGGCCGGCGACGACGTGGACGTGTGCTGGCGGCTCCAGGACCAGGGCCACACCATCGGCTTTTCCGCGGCCATGTTCGTCTGGCACCACCGCCGCAACACCGTCTCGGCCTACCTCAAGCAGCAGAAGGGCTACGGCCGCGCCGAGGCGCTGCTTCTGCCCAAGCACAAGGACCGCTTCAACATGCTCGGCAACTCGCGCTGGGCCGGCCGCATCTACGGCGACATCTCCGGCGCGCTGCTCGCCGCGCGGCCCATCGTCTACCACGGGGCCTTCGGCATGGGCCTGTTCCAGACCCTGTACGAGCCCAAGGGCAGCCTGGCCGCCTACCTGCCCCTTTCCATGGAATGGATGCTCGTCGCCGTGGCCTGCATGCTGGCCACGCCCCTGAGCCTCATCGCCGGCGGCGCGGGCCTGGCCATGGCCGCGACCACCATCGCCTTCGTCGCCTACCGCGTGAGCAAGGCACGTCTGCCCGAAAGCCACGACAACATGACCTCGCGCCTGATCATCGCCGGCCTGACGCTGGCCCAGCCGGTGCTGCGCGGCTGGACGCGCTACAAGACGCTGTGGGGCCTGAAGCGCGGCGCTGGCGTGGGCGCGTGCCCGCTGCCCATGGTCGAAACCGCGGCCTGCGACGAGGCCGACCTGCCCAAGGTCGGGCTGCTGCGCCGCCTGGCCGCAACCGGCGGCCTTTTCGCCCACCGCATGTCCTTCCACCGCTTCTTCTGGAACAACAAGGGTCTGGAGCGCGACGAACTGCTTGGCGCGGTGATTGGCCTGCTGCGCACGCTCGGCGTCACCTACGCCCTCGACAGCGGCTTCGCCGCCTCCTCGTCCACGCCGCCCTGGGACCTTTCGGTCAAGGCCGGCCGCTTGACCACCGCCCGCTTGCGCGCGACCGTGGAAAACCACGGCGGGGACAAGCGCTTCGTGCGCATGGCCGGCTCGGTGCTGCCTTCCGGGCTCTCCGTGGCGGTCCTTGCCGCGAGCGCGGCGACCGCCAGCGCCCTGGCCTTCCTCCATCCCCTGGCGGCCGTCGCCGCCGGAGCGGTGGCCGTGAGCCTGGCCGGGGCCATGGTCGCGGGTCTCTACCGCGCCGCCTCCCTGGTCGCCACCATCACCCAGTACGTGATGATCACGCGCCCCGGCTGCTCCCTGACCGAGCCCAAGGACGAGCGCGTGGCCAAGGTGGTCAAGCCCCGCACGGCCGAAACGGTCGTCGCGGAAGAGGAACCGGCCCTGGCCCCGGCGGCCGCCGTCGCGACCGCCGTCGAGACCGAGGCTGCGTAAGTTACGTCTTCGATGCGCCGCCCCGAGCCCGACCGGGTCCGGGGCGGCGCGTCACGGTTTTTTTCCGCCCCTGCGGGGGAACCGGGGCCGTCGCCCCGGAGCGGGGCCCGCCCCGCAAGGACTCGCGCCATGAGCATGTTTCGTACGCTGCTGGGGTACCTGAAACCCTACAAATTCCTCTTCCTCCTGGGGCTTGGCCTGGTTGGTCTGGCCAGCGCCATGGAGCTGCTCAAGCCCTGGCCGCTGACCCTGGCCGTGGACCAGATCATCGGCCACAAGCCCCTGGACATTCTCGGCTGGCAGCCCGACCTGAGCGCCATTCCGCTCGGCGTGCAGCTCGCAAGCGTGGTGGGCATGCTGGTCGGCGTGCATTTCCTGGTCGGGTTCGTGCAGCTGTGCAACAACTACCTGACCATCCGCATGGGCCAGGACATGGTCCAGGACTTGCGCTGCGACCTGTTCGACCATCTCCAGCGCCAGTCCCTGCGCTTTCACCAGAACTGGCCCACGGGCGACCTCATCTACCGCGTCATGGGCGACACCTACGCCGTGCAGGCGCTGCTCATGAACGGCGTGTTCACGACGCTGACCAGCGCCGCCCTGCTGGTCGGCATGCTCG
>JAEWPX010000174.1 GCA_023399375.1 Pseudomonadota bacterium
CCCTCCGCATCCCGTCCGGGCTGCGGCGGCGCCGCACAGGAGGTCGTATGAGAAACCTTGCGTTGATCGTTGTCTGCCACCTGCTCCTGGCCGGCGTCGCGTTTGCCGGCGATGCGCCGGGCGGGGCCGGGCCAAAAAACGCCGACACGCCGCCGCCCAAAAAATCCGAATACAAGTCTTCGCCGCGCTTGAACTACAGCAGCAACAAGCCGAAAGAGAAGGACAACGGGCTTGGCAACTTGAAGCCCATGCTCGATCAGGCGTTCGGCAACAAGGACGGTTCCGGGGGCGGCGTGATGCCGAACGCCGGGACATACAAGTTCTAGGCGCTCCGCGATGCCCGCGGCCGGCCCCCGGCGCGGGGAAATCCCCTTTTTTTTCTTTCGACGCGCCACGCAAAAGCGCCGCCCCGGACGCATCCGGAGCGGCGCTTTGCAATCGCAAGGGCCCGGGCGCGCCCGGGGCCGTCAGGTCTCGGCTTCCTAGCGGATGAACAGCATTTCCTGGTAGCTCGGCAGCGGCCACAGGTCGTCGGCGACCACGGCTTCCAGTGCGTCGGCCACGGCGCGGATCTCGAGCATGGCCGGCAGCACGGTGCAGCACATGAACTTGGCTTCGGCCAGGGTGTCCGACGCGCTGTGCTCGAGGAGCTTCTCGAACTCGGCCACCTTGGCCTGCAGGTCGCGCAGCTTGGCGGTGACGCACTCGAGGGTGGTCATCTTGAAGTCGTGGCCGATGGCCTTCAGGTTGGCGCAGGTGGCGGCCAGCTCGCCCTGGTACCGCATGGCGGCCGGGAAGATGATGGTCTTGGCCATGCGCACGACCAAGGCGGCCTCGGTCTGGATGGTCTTCACGTACTGCTCGAGGTAGATCTCCTTGCGGGAGGCGAGCTCGGCCTCGCTGAACACGCCGTAGGTCGTGAACAGCTTGACCACCTCGGGGCTGGTGAGCACCGGCAGGGCGTCGGGCGTGGTCTTGAGGTTGGGCAGGCCGCGCTTCTCGGCCTCGGCGTGCCATTCCTCGGAGTAGCCGTCGCCGTTGAAGACCACGGCGTCGTGTTCCTTGATGATCTCCTGGATCACGGACTGCACGGCGGCGTTGAGCTTGGCCGGATCGCCGCCGGTGGCGGCCTCGAGCTTGGTGGCGATGTAGTCCAGGGATTCGGACATCATCGTGTTGAGGGCGACCTGGGAACCGGCGATGGACTGACAGGAGCCCACGGCGCGGAACTCGAAGCGGTTGCCGGTGAAGGCGAAGGGGCTCGTGCGGTTGCGGTCGCCCGGATCCATGGGCAACGGCGGCAGGGTGTCGACGCCGATGTTCATGATGCCTTTCTGCTTGGAGCCTTCGACCTTGCCCTTCTTGATCTGCTCGAAGACGTCGGCCAGCTGCTCGCCCAGGTAGACGGACATGATGGCCGGCGGGGCCTCGTTGGCGCCCAGGCGATGGTCGTTGGACGGCGTGGCGACGGTGGCGCGCAGCAGCGCGCCGAACTTGTGCACGGCGCGGATGGCGGCGGCGCAGAAGACCAGGAACTGGGCGTTCTCGTGCGGGGTATCGCCCGGATCGAACAGGCTGCCGAGCTCGGCGCTGCCGATGGAGTAGTTGAGGTGCTTGCCCGAGCCGTTGATGCCGGCGAAGGGCTTCTCGTGCAGCAGGCAGATCAGGCCGTAGCGCTTGGCCACGGCGCGCAGCACGGTCATGACCATCTGGTTGTGGTCGGTGGCCAGGTTGCCGGCCTCGAAGATCGGGGCGATCTCGAACTGGCTGGGGGCCACTTCGTTGTGACGGGTCTTGACCGGGACGCCGAGCTTGTAGAGCTCACGCTCGACTTCCATCATGAAGGCCAGGACGCGGCGGGGAATGACGCCGAAATACTGGTCCTCGAACTCCTGGCCCTTGGCGGACTTGGCGCCGAACAGGGTGCGGCCGGCGATAAGCAGGTCGGGACGCGAGAACACGAAGTTGCGGTCGATCAGGAAGTATTCCTGCTCGGGACCGGCATAGGACACGACCGGCAGCTTGGTCTCCACGCCGAAGAGCTTGAGGATGCGCAGGGCCTGCTTGTTGAGGGCCTGGTTGGAGCGCAAAAGCGGGGTCTTCTTGTCCAGGGCCTCGCCGGTCCAGGACACGAAGGCCGTGGGGATGCACAGGAACGTGCCGTTGGGGTTTTCCAGGATGTAGGCCGGGCTGGTCACGTCCCAGGCGGTGTAGCCGCGGGCTTCGAACGTGGTGCGCAGGCCGCCGGAGGGGAAGGACGAAGCGTCGGGCTCGCCCTGGATCAGCATCTTGCCGGAAAATTCGGCCACGGCGCCGCCCTTGCCGTCGGGCACCAGAAAGGCGTCGTGTTTTTCGGCGGTCAGGCCGGTCAGGGGGTAGAACACGTGGGTGAAGTGGGTGGCCCCGCGTTCGATGGCCCAGTCCTTCATGGCGTTGGCCACGGTGTCGGCGATGGACGCATCGAGCTTCTGGCCGAGCTCCATGGTCTTCTTGAGCGATTTGTAGACGTCCTTGGGCAGCCGCTCGCGCATGACCTTGTCGTTGAAGACGTTGCAGCCGAAGACCTCGGTGGGTTTGGTCTCGCTGAAGTTCAGGGGTGCATGCGACGGCTTGTAATTGATGATGGCCGAGATCGCGTCCAGCCGAGCCTTGATTCCGCTCATAGGGTCCTCTTGCATGTGTTGAACAGGTTACACGTCGAAGGGCGCATGCCCCGCCGCCGCGCCACGGCCGCCCGCCGCCCCCTGGCTGCAGTATGCCGCAAATGGCGATCCGGCGACGCCCGCCCCACGCCGCCCGCATCGGACCCAGACATATGTCCTTGCGAGGCCGGCGAAAAAATATTTCCCCATCTCTCGTGCCGCACGGCCAATATCTCTCCACGGCCGCAGGCGAACTCTCAATAATGTAAAAACCGCCACACGTCCATAGCCAATGCGCACCGCGACGTCACACCGTCGTCGCAAAGCGTGGCCGGGCGCGCAAAACCGCACCGTCGCGACGGCGTCACGCCCGCGTCGCACGGGCCGCGCCCCTGACCCCGGCCGCCCTGACAGGCGCGGCAAGGGAGTTGCCGACATTTTGGGCGGACCTCCCCTGGCAGTATTTCGCCAGGGGCCGATTACCGGCAAGGCGACGCACGCCATGACAATTCGGTAAGCCGTCACGCCACGGGACGCGCGTCCGGCGACGCACTGCCGCACGTCCCGGCGGGATCACGCATCCAGCATGCGCCGGATGGCCTGCAACTCGTCGTAGACCCGGCGCAAGAGCGGCTGCCCGCCTGCGGCCTCGGACAGCCGGCGGCGCGCGCCGTCGATGGTCAGCTTCTCTTCGTAGAGCAGGGATTTGATGCGGGCGATCAGTTCGAGGTGTTCGTCGGTGTAGAGACGCTGCCCCTTTTTCGTGCGCACGGGGGAAAGCTGCGGAAACTCCGTTTCCCAGAAACGCAGCACAAAGGGTTTGAGTCCCGTGAGACTGGCGACTTCGCCGATCTTATAGGTCCTTTGCAGCATACCGTCCGTTCATGCGCCAAGCGGTCCCCCGGGTCAAGCCCGGCAAATCGCGCGGCCTTCCCTTTACAGAAGCCCCCGCGCGCCTATTTGCAATACATGCCGGAGTCCTTTCCGGCCCGGCGTCCGGCGCGGCGGCGATCCTGCCTGCGCGCCGCGCCCAATCCGCAGCCAGACGCCGGTCCATCCGCACGGGACCAGACGTACCCTCAAGGAGAACGACCATGGCGACGCTTCCGCTTAAAGACGGCACAACGTTGTTTTATAACGACTGGGGCCAGGGCCGCCCCGTGGTCTTCAGCCACGGCTGGCCGCTTTCGGCCGACGCCTTCGAGGACCAGATGTTCTTCCTGGCCTCCAAGGGCTACCGCGTCATCGCCCACGACCGCCGGGGACACGGCCGCTCCAGCCAGCCCTGGCACGGCAACGACCTGGACACCTATGCCGACGACCTGGCCGCACTGACCGCGGCGCTTGACCTGCGCGACGCCGTGCACGTGGGCCATTCCACGGGCGGCGGCGAGGTGGTGCGCTACCTCGCCCGCCACGGTTCCGCGCGCGTGGGCAAGATCGTGCTCATCGGCGCGATCCCGCCGCTGATGCTCAAGACGGCGGCCAACCCGGGCGGCCTGCCCCTGGAGGTCTTCGACGGCATCCGCGAAGCGGTCAGGACCGACCGCTCCCAGTTCTTCAAGGACCTCACTCTGCCCTTCTACGGCTACAACCGCCCCGGGGCCAAGGTTTCCGAGGGCGTGCGCAACGCCTTCTGGAGACAGGGCATGATGGCCGGCTTCCCGGCCGCCTACTTCTGCATCAAGGCTTTCTCGGAGACGGACCAGACCGAGGACCTCAAGGGAATCGACGTGCCGGCGCTGTTCCTGCACGGCGACGACGACCAGATCGTGCCCATCGACGCCGCGGCCCGCGCCGCCGTGAAACTGGTCAAAAACGGCGTGCTCAAGGAATACCCCGGCGGTTCCCACGGCATCTGCACCACGGAAAAGGACAAGGTCAACGCGGACCTGCTCGCCTTCATCGAAGGCTAGCCGCAACCGCCCCCCTTCCTCGCCCCGGCGCGAAAGCGCCGGGGCGTTCCATTTTCGGCGGGCGCGCCTCCCGCAAGGGAGATATCCCTGGACATGCGGCCCTGCGGTCACTATCGCCAAAAGGCGCGCTTCCCCAGAGCGGGCTGCCGCACAAGACCGTCACGCGCCATCCACGACAACCACCTGTAATTCCACTACCGAACGCCATGCTGCTGTCCCTGCTGCTCATCCTGCCCGTCTTCCTCGTCATCGCCCTCGGCGTCGTGCTCGACATCTTCTCCGTACTGCCCAAGCAGACCGGCTCGATCATCGGCGCGTACGTCCTCTATGCGGCGCTGCCCATCCTCATGGTCCACATCCTGGCCGGCTCCGCCCTGGAGGACATCCTGCACGGCGGCTTCTGGGCCGCCATCCTGCTCTCCCAGGTCGTCATATACGCCGTCGGCTATTGCGGCGAATTCCTCCTGGGCAAACGCGGACACGGCAAGGCCGCGATCATCGCCCTGTCCGGAAGCTGCTGCAATGTCGCCTTCCTCGGCCTGCCCGTGGTCATGAGCCTTCTGCCCGGCAACAAGGAAGCGCTGGTCGCCGCGGGCCTCGCGGTCATCACCCCCAACGTCGTAAGCATCCCCTGTCAGGTGCAGCTCGAATACCTGAAACTGTCCGGCAAGGAGTCCAAGGGCGCTTTCTCTCGCCTGGCCCGTGCCGTGCTGCTCAACCCGCTCATGCTCGGCACCTTCGCGGGATTTGCGCTGTGCGTCACGGGACTGGGACTGTGGGGTCCCCTGGACAAGGCCGCGGCCATGGTCGGCAACACCACGGCCCCGTGCATGCTCCTGGCGCTCGGGCTCGACCTGCGCGACAGGCTCCGCGTCGCATTCTCCGGCAACACGCGGTTCGGCTATTCCCGGCTCGCCGCGACCACTGTGCTTAAACTCGTGGTCAACCCGCTGCTCGCATGGGCGCTGCTGCTCCTTTTTGGCGTCACGGGCACCTGGCTCGCCGTCGGCGTCCTCATGTGCGGCTCGGCCACGGCGCTGCTCACCTACGTACTGGCGGAAATCTACGGCCAAATCCCCGAAGAGGCGGCCATGATCGCCGTCACTACCAACGTCCTCAACCTCGCCACTCTCACGGTCCTGTCCGCCCTGCTGCGCGCGCAGGGATTGTTGCAATAGAGAGGGGGAAGGTGAGGGAGAGAGAGTGAAGGGTGGGAGGGGTAGGGAGAAAGAGGGAGAAGAAGAGGGAAGATGCCTCCGGGGGGGGGGGGGGGGGGGGCCCCCCCC
>JAEWPX010000027.1 GCA_023399375.1 Pseudomonadota bacterium
CTTCCCGTCAACATCGGCGCGCCCGGCGCGCGCAACTGGCTGCTCGCCCTGCCCGAAGTCGCCGCCTGCCGCAACGTCGCCTTCCTCGACGACGACGCCTTCCCCGAACCCGACTGGCTCGCCCGGCTCCTGCAAACCGGCCGCGACCACCCCGATGCCGGAGCCATCGGCTGCGCCATCGTGGACAAGGATGCGCCAAACGACCATCAGTCCGCCGACTTCAACCTCTTCCCGCCGCAAACGGGCGAGCAAAACCTGCCCGAAACCAACGAACGCCTCTTCGTCTGCGAACCCTGCCGCGGCGCGCCGGACCTGGGGCTTTACGCCTACAGCCGCCCCTGCCTGTCCGTCTCCGGCTGCTGCCACCTGCTGCCGCGCGCCTCCCTCGACGCCGTCGGCGGCTTCGACATCCGCTTCAACCCCACCCAGTTCGACGACCTCGACCGCGACATCCGCGCCTTCCTCGCCGGCCGCCCCGCCGTCTACGACGGCACCGTCCGCGTCGCCCACAAGCAGGGGTCGAGCCTCGCCATGGCGCAGAACATGGCGCAAGTCGCCCACATCATGGGTAACAAGATCAAGCTCGAACACAAGGTTTCCGACGCCGACGCGGAACGCCTCTGGCGCGGCAATTTGGAATTGCTGCGGGAGGATTTGAGGGGGAAATACGCGGAAGTACGGCGAATCAACGAGGGGATGGAGAGGGAAGAGAATGTGGGAAGGAATGGAGAAATGAAGATGCCTCCGGCGGCCGGGAGAGGGTAACCCCTCCTGGATTTCCTCGACAAACGGCTGCCGGGCAAGCGCGACCCCCAACCGGAACGCCGTGGGCTTTTGCTTCGCGAGGGGCCATCGTCGAAGCCTGCATCGTATCGTCGGCACGTCGGCCTCTCAAGGTGCCCGACATCCCGTCTCGCAAGCCAGGAAGACCTGGCGAGCAGCGAGATGCGGGAATTGTGCCACGGTCTCCAATTATTATTTCTTAAGAAATATTGAAGTACTTATAAGGGGTGCAACACTACTTGTCGCCGTAGAGCGTACGGATGGATTCCCCGAGCTTTTTGGCCAGGGGCGAGGCCGCCATGCGGTCCATGACCACCTCGACGTACGCGCCCGTGCCGCAACGTTCCACCTTGGCCATGGCTTCCTCCAGTTCGGCGTTGGTGGTTGCCCGGACGCAGAACCAGTCGGGCATGCCGAACGCGGCCGGTAGCTGCGTGTAGTCCCAGGGCGCGAGGTCGTTGTAGGAACTGCCCGGGTCCTTGCACAGCAGCCGCTCGATCAGGTAACCGTCGTTGTTGAGGCAAAAAACCACGGGCTTGAGGCCGAAGCGTCCGAACTGGCCGAGTTCCTGCACCGTCATCTGGTGCGAGCCCTCGCCGGTGAAAAGGAGCGTACGCCGCTCGGGCGCGGCCACGGCCGCGCCGAAGGCCGCCGGCGTGGCCCAGCCAATGGCCCCCCACAGCGTCTGATTGAAAAATTCCGCGCCGGTCGGCATGCGCGCAAAGCCAAGGCCCATGGAGATGGTCCCTGTCTCGGCCATGACGATGTCGCCCTCGCGCAGGAACTTTTCGAAGCGCGGATAGAGGTAGTCCGGGCTGATGCGCTCCCCGGGCGCGCCCTTGGGCTCGCCGAGGCCCTTGGGCCCGACGACGCTGCGGGGCTTGGGCGAAACGACTTTGGCCAGCCCCTCCATCACGTCGCGCATCTCCACGTCGCGGAAGGTGGCGTGCCCCACGCGGGTTTCGTGCTGCATGACCGCGATCATGTGCGAGGGATCGATCTTGGCCGTGAACGCGCCGGTGTTGAAATCGCTCCACAGCGCGCCGAGATTGAGCACGCAGTCGCAGCCTTCGACGAAATCGCGCACGTCCGGGTTCATGATCCGGCCGTCGTAAAGGCCGATGTAGCCGGGCAGGGTCTCGTCCAGGGCCGTCTTGTCCATGAACATGGTGGCAAAGGGCAGTCCCGTGCGGGCAAGAAGCCCCTTGGCCACCTCGCGCAGCCCCAGGCGTGCGATGAGGTAGCCGGCAAGCACCACGGCCGTGCCGGCCTTGTCCAGCATTTCCGCCACAGCCTCAATGGCGGCGGCGAGCGTTCCGGGATCGCTTTGGGGCGCTTCGGGCGCGCAGACGAGTTCCCCGGCCAGGGGCACGTCGGCGTAATCCTGGGGTAGCGCGATGTACACGGGCCGGTTGCGGGTCAGTGCCGCCTCCAGGCAGCGTTCGATCTGGCAGGCCGCGTTTTCCGGAGTCAGCACGGCGCTTGCCGCGACCACAGGCTTGGTCATGTCGGCGTAGGCGTCGAAGCTGCCGTCGCCGAGCGTATGGTGCACGATGCGCCGCGCCCGCTGGGTGGAAACGCTCGGCATGCCGACGAGATGGATCACGGGCAGGTGCTCGGTGTACGAGCCGGCCACGCCACACAGGGCCGAAAGTTCGCCCACGCCGTAGGTGGTGCAAAGCGCGGCGCGGCCACGTACGCGGGCGTAGCCGTCGGCGGCGTAGGCGGCGTTGAGTTCATTGCAGCAGCCGATCCAGCGCATGTCCGGGTCGCCCTCCACGGCGTCGTTTAAGGCAAAGGAGAAATCCCCGGGCACGCCGAAAACGTCCGTGATGCCGATCTGTTTGAGGCGTGTCGTCAGGTATTCGATGACGGTCGGAGCCATGGGTAAAACCTCCATGCATGGATTGCCATTAGTTACGTGAACCATTTCCGCGGGGCACCGTCAAGGACGGCGCGTCAGACGGCGCCGTTGCGGCGCTGTGCGGCCGCGCGCGTCACCGCCTGGCCCAGGGCGGCAATGTCCACGGGCTTGGACAGGTAGTCGTTCATGCCGCAGGCCAGGCAACGCTCGCGGTCTCCGGCCATGGCGTGGGCGGTCAGGGCGATGATCTGGATGCCGGGATCGATGCCGGACCGCTCGCCCCGGCGGATGCGCCGCGTGGCCTCGTCGCCGCTGACGCGCGGCATCTGGATGTCCATGAGCACCACGTCGTAGTCGTCCTCCTCCAGGGCGTCGAGGGCCACATCGCCGTCTTCCGCGGCGCTGGCCGCGAAACCGAGCTTGCGCAGCATCGAAACCGTTGCCAGGCGGTTGACGGCTTCATCTTCCACTACCAGCACGCGCACCGGGCCATCCTGGGCCGGTGCTGGCGCGGCAACGGACGCGGCCCGGGGCTCCTGCGGCGCAAGCGGCCGGCAACGGATGGCAAAGGCGAACTCCGTGCCCTGACCGGGCACGCTGTCCACGGCGATGTGCCCGTCGAGCAGCCCGACGAGGCGCTTGACGATGCCAAGTCCCAGGCCCGTGCCGCCGTATTTTCGGGTAAAGGAGCCGTCGAGCTGGGTGAAGGGCTCGAAAATGGCCTCCATCTGGTCGCCGGGGATGCCGATGCCCGTATCGGATACGACGAAAAGGAGGTGCGCCGCTTCGCCAAGCGTCGATACCTGGCACACCTCCAGGCGTACCGCCCCCCGGGACGTGAACTTCACGGCGTTGCCGACGACGTTGAACAGAACCTGCCGCAATCGGGCGACGTCGGTCATGACCCGCTCCGGCGTCGCAGGGTCCACCACGATCGCGACGTCGAGCCCCTTGCGCGTGCTTTCCAGGCCGAAGACCGAAAGCACCTCCGCGACGAGGGCGCGTACGTCGCAGGGTTCGCTTCGCAGCACCAGTTTGCCGGACTCGATCAGGGTAAAATCCAAAATGTCGGTCAGGACGCGCACGAGCCCCCTGCAGCAGGCCAGGGCCGTGGCCACGTGGTCGGCGTCTTCCGAAGAAAGGGACGATGTTTCGAGCAGTTGCAACATGCCCAGAATGCCGTTGAGGGGCGTGCGCACCTCGTGGCTGATGTTGGCCAGAAACTCGCTCTTGGCCCGACTGGCCGCTTCCGCGGCGGCCATGGCCTGGCGCAGCCGCTCCTCGACGCGCTTGTAATCGGTGATGTCCACGAGGATGCCGTCGAAGACCACGCCACCTTCCGGGGTGCGGCGCGGCGCGGCACGCAACTGTCCCCAGCGAACCGCGCCGGCGGCGTCGCGAAATCGGGCCTGGACGTTGAACGTATCCAGAGCGCGCAGGGCCTGGGTTTCGGCCCGGCGCAGCACGTCCAGGTCTTCGGGAAGATAGCGTGCGAAGACGACGCCGGCATTGTCGAGCACCTCTTTGACCGCTAGGCCGAACAACCGCTCCACGCCCTGGCTGACGTAGAGGAAGCGCCGCGTCCCGTCCACGCGGACCTCGGCTTTGTAGATCACGCCATCGGGCAGGTTGTCGCCAAGTCGCCGCATGGTGGCTTCGCGTTCCAGGAGCGCGTTTTCACTGCGTTTGCGCTCCGTGACGTCGTTGTAGATCTCCAGGCGGACGTCGCGGTCGCCGAGGGTGAAATACCCGGTTTTGACGGAGACATCCCGTATTTCGCCAAGGCGGGTTGCCAGTCGCGTCTCCCGGACCGCGGCTCTCGGGCTGTCGGCTGGTTCGGCCGCGCCGGGCCGCGGCAGCCCCTCCGGGGAATGCGGCCGCAACATGGACGGCTCACGGCCGAGAAGTTCTTCGCGGTCGTACCCCCACTGCGTGGCCACGGCCTGGTTGCAGTCCAGTATCCGTCCTGTGCCGTTATCCACGACCAGGATCACGTCCATAACTTGGTCGAACAGGGAACGGTAGCGGTTCTCACTCTCGCGCATGGCCGCCTCGGCCTTGCGCCGGCGTGCCCCGGCCAGGGTCAGGGTCAGGGCGAGGATGGCCAGAAAAGACAGCCAGACGAAAAAAAGGACCCGGTTGAGACGGTCCTGCCGCCGGACCACTGCGAGCACCCAGCGCTGGATGGCGTCGTCGAGGCCGTCGCCGAGCTTCTCCAGGTCGGCGAACGCGGCATGCCGCTCCACGGCGTGCTCCGCGCGATATTGCCCCTGGTCGAGGAGGCTTTGGCGCAGCAATTTCTGAAACCGGACGATGCCATGTTTGTAGGCCCGCAGACCGCTGTCGAAATCGGGCGCCTGTTCGGCGAGCACGGCCCTGCCCGCCTCAGGCACGTGCGAGGAGGCGATGAGCTTGTCTATGCCGCGCACGGCCTGATCCATGAACGCGTCCACGTCGGCGAGGCGGATCGAGGATTCGCCGGCAAGGTGGCGCTCCACAGCCAGATACCCCTTGACGATGTCGGCCCGGCTCTGGCGCAGTTCGCCGCGCATGGGCGGGTAAATCACGAAATTCTCCCGCCAGGACGCGTTGGTCCACCACAAGAGCAGACCTGTTAGCACCGCAGCTGCAGCCATGGCGTAGAGATGCAGGTCGATCCAGCCTCGGGAGGACTGCGCATCGCCCCGCCTCCGGGACGTGTCCGTCACTACCGGTTCTCCTGGGGCGTGGCTTCGGAGCCGAATCCGAAAAGCCGTAGAAGGTCGTGATAGGGCGTTGTGCCGATAAACCCGGCAAGGGCCGCATCGACGCGGCCTGCAAGGACCGTGTCCGACGGGCGGAAGGCAAACGCGCTCTGGCCCGGGGGAAACCGCGGCGTTTGCGCGAAGGGCCGGGCCGCCACCGCTTCGCCGGCCGAATCCCGGGCCAGCCAGACGACGCTCGGCTCGCTCAAAGCCAGGCAATCCGTGCGTCCGGAACGCACGGCGGCAAGGCCTCCCGCCGGGTCGGGCACGACGAACAGGCGGTCTTCCGGCGTCCCCATGGCGACGAGCATGAACTGTTCCACGGAACCGTCGAGCACGGCGATCCTGACAGCCGGGTTTTCGGCCGCGTCCTCGTAGGAATGCAGCGCCAGGGGATTGCCGCGTTGGACCAGGAGCCCTTGCAGCGTCTGGCTGTAGGGCCTTGAAAAGCGTACCAGCCTGGCGCGCTCGGACGTGATGAAGAGGCCGTTGGCGACCATGTCGATACGGCCGTCGAGGAGCGCCGGGATCGCCTGGTGAAAATCCAGCAGCACCCATTGGATCGGGCCGATGCCGGCGCGTTCGAGCGCGGCTTTGGCCATTTCCGGCGCGGCTCCGGTGATCTTCCCGGTTTGGGTGCGGAAGGAATACGGCGGTTCGCTCGAATAGCCCACGGTGATTTCTCCACCGGACCAGACAGGCGACGCAGGAGATTCGCTGCTGCGGACATAGCGGAGAGCCAGGACGCCGCAAAGGACGACAAACGCCGTTATGGCAAAATATCCCAATATGTTCCGCATGGCCAAGCCGCCTGTATCCGCTGCGACGCAAAAGACGGTGATCCGTTTCTCACCTGGATACACGCTTGCCATGTCATTGGCAACGCGGGAATCTATATTTCGTGCATCGCCGCAGCATGGTATGGACAGGAGGGCGTGAATCGCTTAAAAAAACAGAAGTCATGATACGATCGCCGCCCGCAACAAGGCGACTAAGGACACGACCATGCCCATCGAACTGCGCTGCTACGCCACCCTGGCCCCGAAGATGCCCGGCAATGCCGACGCCCTCCCCATCGCGCCCGGTGAAACCATAAGCGCCCTTGTCGAGCGCCTGGGCATCCCCCGCGACGAGGTCAGGATCGTGTTCGTCAACGGCATCAGCGCGGACATGGACAGGGCGCTGGCCGACGGCGACCGGGTCGGGATTTTTCCGCCCGTGGGCGGCGGCTAGAGAACGCCCGCTTCAGTAGCGCGGTTGCGTTGCGAGCCAGGCGGCGTAGGCGGCCAATCCCATTTCGCGAATGCGCTCGTTGTTGGCGCGCCAACGCGCCGCAAGCGGCCCGGGCAAGCCGGGATCGCAGGCCGCGAACTCCGTGCAGTCGCAACAGAAATCGACGTCATGCTCCCCCACGCAGTCCTTCACCCGACACGAGGCGAGCAGGCACTGCCCTTCGCGGCAGCCGTGGCACGCGCCCCGGCCCAGCCGCGCAAGCAGCTTTTCGAAATCCGCATAGGCGGCAAAGGTCGGGTCCATGGAGGCGAAAAACACGACGCGCCGGCCGAAATCCCCGAGTTCGCCGCGAAGCGCCCGGGCAAGGGCCGCGATGGGGCTTTCCGGATTGTCCAGGCAGCGGCCGCAGTCCAGACCGCATGGCGCGATGCGGCGCAGCAGATCGCTTGCGTCCATAACGAGATCCTTCACGGCGCGTCACAGCCGCAGGCGGCGCGTTTGGCCATGCGCCAGACGACCAGATGGTGAAACGGCCGGATCAGGTTGAAATAGACCGGCCCCGTCCAATGCCGGTAGACCACGACGGTCACGACGTCGTAGACGGTCCGGCCGTCGGGACCCGGCGCGGCCAGGACAGCGAGCACTGCGCGCAGGTGGCGATCCGCCGCCTCGGCCGCCCAATAGGCATCCGGCTTTGCCGCGAGCACGGTGAAAAAGCCGAGCTTGCCGCCGGGCGTCATGGGCACGTCCTCGGGCTGCATGACGCCCGGGGCCGCCGGCACCGCCTGGCGCAGGCCGAGGAGCCGGGCCAGAATCCCGCGCAGCCGGTAGAGCCAGCGCAGCCAGGCCGGCCGGTCGCCGAACATGGCCGCGACGAACCGGCGCAGGTCGGCCCGGCCGCGCACCCGGTGGACATCAACATGATGGGCCACGGCCACGGCCGGGGCCACGCCCGCGATGCGCCGCAGCGCCGCAAGCGCCTCGCGTTCGCCGGCCACGCGGCTACACGCCCATGATGTTGTAGCCCGAATCCACGAAGATCACCTCGCCCGTGGTGCCGGAAGACAGGTCCGAGCCGAGGTAGAGCGCGCAGCGCCCGATGTCTTCGAGCGAGACGTTGCGCTTTAGCGGCGAGCGGTTCTCGATGGTTTCCAGGATGGTGCGGAAGCCGCTTATGGCCGAGGCGGCCATGGTCTTGACCGGGCCTGCGCTGATGGCGTTGATGCGCACGCCGCGCTTGCCGAGGTCCACGGCGAGGTAGCGCACGCTGGACTCCAGGGCGGACTTGGCCACGCCCATGGCGTTGTAGTTGGCGACCACCCGCCCCGAGCCGTAATAGCTCATGGTCATCACCGACGCGCCCGGGGCGAAAAGCGGCTCGAACGCCCGGCACAACGCCACCAGCGAATAGGCCGAGACGTCGAGGGCCACGCGGAAGCCCTCGCGACTGGTGTCGATGAAGCGGCCGGCCAGGTCCTCGCGGTTGGCGTAGGCGATGGAATGGACGAGGCAG
The DNA here is from genome assembly GCA_023399375.1 of Pseudomonadota bacterium. Taxonomy (GTDB): domain Bacteria; phylum Desulfobacterota; class Desulfovibrionia; order Desulfovibrionales; family Desulfovibrionaceae; genus Solidesulfovibrio. Next base: position 8,138 of record JAEWPX010000027.1, read on the forward strand.
TCCACATTGCCCCACTTTTCGCCGACGAGCGCGGCCGCGGATGCGATCTCCTCGTCCTGTGACACGTTGCACTGAAAGACGAACTGCGCGCCGAGCTTTTCGGCGATGGGTTCGATGCGCTTGCGGATGGGTTCCGCAGCGTAGCCGAGCGCCAGTTCCGCGCCGTTGTCGCGCAGGGCCTTGGCGATGCCGTAGGCGATGCTGCGTTCGTTGACCACACCGAAAACCAGGGCTTTTTTGCCTTGCATGAGCATGGCTGTCTCCTGTCTCAGCGGACTTCGACCTCGCGCAGGATGCCGGCGACGATCAGGTCGAGCACCCGGTCCACGCGGTCGCGGTCTGCATCGTCATACAGGTTGAGTCCGCCGAAAACCCCGCTTTGGCGGGAGCGGACCGTGAGGAAGATGGCCGCGCCGCCAAGCACGGCGACCACGGCCGTGAGGTCCAGGGAATCGGGGACCTCGCCCGTGACACTTTCGAAAAATTCCAGGGAACAGCGCACGCGCGGATATTCGAGCAGCCGCGTGTAGCGGTTGCGCGACATGAGCTCCCAGGCCAGGATGTCCAGGGTGCGCGGCCGCGCGAGCAGGCCCCGTATGGTCGCCTTGAAGAA
>JAEWPX010000039.1 GCA_023399375.1 Pseudomonadota bacterium
TGAAGTAAGAGTAAGAAATGCCTCCGGCGGCCAGGTGGGGCCGAGGGCCCCTCCTGGACCACCCCGAAAGAGGGGGCGGACAACTTTTTGTGGACTCCTTTTCGATTCGAATCCCCTGAAAATGGACCTGAGGTCGAAATCATTACGTACTTCAATCGGTAAGGGAGTCCAGAGGGCGGTAGCCCTTTGGCCGCCGGAGGCTTTTCCTTGACTGATTTTTCCTTTCCTCCCCTCCTTCTCGCCCTGGCCGTCGGCTTGGATCTGCTGCTCGGCGATCCGCCGCGGCTGCCGCACCCCGTGCGGGCCATCGGCGCGGCCTATGCCGCATGCGACCGGCTTGCGGACCGGCTGGGTTTGCGGGGGCGTGTGTTTGGCGCGGGCTGCGTCATCGCCGTGACAGCGGTGAGCGCCGGTGTTGTCCTTTTGTTGACGCGCCTGCCGGCCATGGGCTGGTTTTGCGGCGTGTATTTCGCCTGGGCCGGTTTGGCCTTGGGGCAGCTTTTGCGCGAGGGACGCCGGGCGGCACGATTCTTGGAAAACGACGATATCGAAGCCGCGCGCGCCGTGGTGGCGGGGCTGGTCAGCCGCGACGCGTCCGTGCTGGACGCCGGCGGGCTATGGCGCGCCCTGGCCGAGTCCGTGGCGGAAAACGCCAACGACGCCTTTGTCGCGCCGCTTTTTTGGCTGGCCCTTGGCGGGCCGGCCGGGCTTTGGGCCTACAAGGCCGTGAGCACCGCGGATTCCATGTGGGGCTACCGTACGCCGCGTTACGTGCGGCTCGGCAATTTTGCGGCCCGGGCCGACGATGTGCTGGCCTGGCTGCCGGCCCGGCTGACCGTCGCGGCGATGTGGCTTGCGGCCCGGCTCTACGGCTTTGGCAAGGATGTCGTTTTTACCGCCGTCAGGCGTGATGCGAAAAAGAGCGCCAGCCCCAATGCCGGCTGGCCCATGGCTGCGGCGGCCTGGTTGTGCGGCGCGGGCATGGGCGGGGAGACCGTGTATTTCGGCGTCTGTGTGCGCAAACCTTCCATGGGACCGGTGACGCAGTGCTGGAATGCCGCCCGTTATGCGCGTCTCGGGCGCCTGGTGCTGTTGGCCGGCCTAATTGTTGCGATGACAATTATTGTATTAACCGGCTTGGTCTCGCAAAGTTGATTCGATCAATGAGGTTTGTTGCATTCTCTGTCGATGTCGCGCTCCGGAATTTCGGGAATGACAGCAAACAAAAGATGTTTTTCTGTTGACGTTTTCAAGGAGACGGTGTTAAGCAATAAAGTACGATTTTTTCAGGAGGGCAGAAGTATGGGATTCGAAGGCACCGTGAAGTGGTTCAGCGACAAGAAGGGCTATGGCTTCATCACGCGCGACGGCGAGGACGACGTTTTCGTCCATTATTCGTCCATCGAAGGGGAAGGCTTCCGTACCCTGCGCGAGGGTGAAACCGTCCAGTTCGACATCATTCAGGGCGAGCGGGGTCCCAAGGCCACGAATGTGGTCAAACCCGCCTAGCCGCTGCCGCAAACGCATAAAAAAGCCCCGCCGCGGATACGCGGCGGGGCTTTTTACTTGAAGATCGCCTGCGCTTAGCCGAGTTCCCGGGAGCGGTCCCGCGAAGCCACGGCCGCGTCGACGATGGCCGCGCGCACGGCCATGCGATCGAGGTGCATGAGCCCTTCGATGGTGGTCCCGGCAGGGGACGTCACCATTTCGCGCAGCACGCTCGGGTGCAGGCCGGACTCGGCCGCGAGCTTGGCCGTGCCCGCGAACAGCCCGATGACGATATCCGTGGCCTTGTCCCGTGGAAATCCCATGTACACACCGGATTCGATGAGCGCTTCCATGAAATGGAGCACGTAGGCCGGGCCGGAGCCGGCAAGGCCCGTGAAGGCGTCGAAGAATTTCTCTTCCAGGATGTAGGTATATCCGAGCTTGGCGAAGAGCTCCCCGACAAAGGCCTTCTGCCCGGCGGCGAGCGCCGGGTCGTCCAGGCACAGGGCGAACTGGCCCGCGCCGACGAGCGCCGGGGTGTTGGGCATGATGCGCACCACCGGGCAGCGCCCGCCGGTGAGCTCCTTGAGTCGCGCCACGGTCACGCCGGCGACGATGGAGCACACGATCGTTTCCGGGCGCAGCGCCGGGGCGAGGGCCTGCATGGCCCCGGCCAGGTACTGCGGCTTGACGCAAAGGACGATGTAGTCGCTGCCCGCCGCCAGGGCCTCGGGCGACGCGGTTTTTTGCGCCAGTCCCTTCGCGGCCAGGGCGTCGGTCTTGGCCTCGTCCACGTCGTAGGCCAGGGCCGAGACGCCGGGGACGGCGGCGAGGCCGCCGATGATGGCCGCGCCCATGTTCCCCGCGCCGAGAAAACCGATGACGGCGGCCATGGCCCTAACCCACCATTTCCAGGGCGCTGAAGAAGTAGGACGTCTCGAAGGCGGCGGTTTCCGGGGCGTCGGAGCCGTGGACGGAGTTCTTCTCGATGTCCAGGGCGTAGGTCTTGCGGATGGTGCCTTCCTCGGCGTTGGCCGGGTTGGTCGCGCCCATGAGCTTGCGGTAACGGGCGATGGCGTCGTCGCCTTCGAGGATGGAGACGACCACGGGGCCGGAGATCATGAACTCCACGAGGCTGCCGAAGAACGGCCGTTCCTTGTGCACGGCGTAGAAGCCCTCGGCCTGTGCCTTGGACAGCTGGATCATCTTCGTGGCCACGACCTTGAGGCCCGCGTCCTGGATCATCTTGAGGATGGCCCCGGACAGGTTGCGGGAAACGGCGTCGGGCTTGATGATGGAAAGAGTGCGCTCCATGCGTGTTGCTCCTTGCTGGTTATGGGGTGGAAATCGGGCGCGAGAAATCGCCGCGGCCCGGCGAGGCGGGGATTACCGCGAAACGGCCGCCTTGGCAAAGGGGAATCGCCCGGTGCGCGGGCTCAAACGCCGGCGATGACGCGCAGGACCGCGTCGCGGTCCACCATGCCGAGCAGCCGGAAATCGTCGCTTACGACCACGAGGCGCTTGCAGCGACAGGACAGCATTTTTTGCAGCACGTCCATGAGCGCCGCGTCCTCGGGCACGGTGTTGACGTTGCGTTCCATGACTTCGGCCGCCGTGCCCGTGGGGCAGGCCGTCTCCCCTTCGTCCCCGCCGAGGCCGAACAGGGCTTGCAGGACGCCTTTCTTGCGCCCGGGGCCGCAACGTGAAAGCAGGTCGCCGTCCACCACGATGCCGAGCACCTTCCTGGCAGCGTCGACGACCACAACCCGGCGCAGCGGCGAAGCCACGATCTTCGCCACGATTTCGGACAGGGGCGCGTCGGGCGCGGCCGTGGGCACGTCGGTGAACATCACGTCGCGCGCGAGCTGGAAAAGTCCGGCCGTGAAGCGCGGCAGCGCCTGGGCCGCCGGGGCGAGCTCCGCCGCCGAGCGCAGGATGTCTGCACGGCTGACGATGCCCACGAGTTCGCCGGCTTCATCCACGGCCGGCAACCGTTTGAGCCCTTTCCTGATCATGAGCCGGGCCGCCTCGCGCAGGCCGGCCTTCTGGTCAATGGTCACCACGGGTGCGGTCATGACGTCGGAGGCGGTGCGGCCGGAGAGTTTGCCGCGCTCTTCCTGGCGGGCGTCTTCGGGCAGGGCTGGCTGCAAGGAGAGCCGGGCGTCGAGGCCCCCGCGCGTGAGCAGGTCGCCGCCCGTGACGATGCCCGCCACGCGGCCGTCGGCGTCGAGCACGGGCACGGCCTTGACCCCGCGCGCCAGCAGCAGGTCCACGACCTCGGGCAGCGGCGTGGTAAGCTTCACCGTGGCCACGTCCGCGGCCATGACCTCGTGCACGCGCACCGGGCAATGGAAATGGGCGCGCAGGCTCTGGCGGGTGATGCAGCCGCCCTTGGCCGCGGCCTCGATGCGCGGCACAAGCGCCTCAATGCGCTCCGGCCGGTCCACGATCTCGACCACCATGGGCAGGTCCTCGGACAGGCGCAGCAGCTTGGCCGTGTGCACGAGGCTGCCGGCCCCGAAGCCGAGCACGCCGCGCAGGACCGTGGCCCCGGCCGCGCCATGGCGTCGCGCGAGCTCCACGAGCACTTCGTGGACCGGCCGGCCGTCGATGCGGTCGGATTCGCCGCAATAGATCCGCAACAGTTCGACTTCGGTGAATTCCGCCATGGCGAGTTCCTTTCGGGAAGCGCTCGCGCGTCCCGGACTACAGACTACAGCATGCGGCCGAGCATCAGCCCGGCGAAGAGCGCCCCGAAGCCGACCACGGTCTGGAAGCCGATGTTGGCCAGGGCCGCGAGATAGCGGCCGTCTTCCAGGTAGCCGCCGCTTTCGAAGATGAACGTGGAAAAGGTGGTGAACGCGCCCATGAAGCCGGTCAGGATGATCGCCCGCGTTTCCGCGCGAATGAGCATGCGGCCTTCGCCCATTTCCCAGACGAGGCCGAAAAGGAAGCAGCCGAGGATGTTGACCATTGCCGTGCCCCAGGGAAAATCGCGGCCGAAGTGGTCGTAGACGAAGCCGGACATCCAGTAGCGGGCCAGGGTGCCGGCCGCGCCGGCTAGGGCCATGATTCCGAGTTTTTGCAGCATGACGCCTCTCCCGGGGCGGTGTGCGCGCCGCCAGGAAGCGGCTGGTGCGAACACCGGTTGGCCCGGGCGTCTCGCGGCGTCGGGCATGCGAACCTGCGTCTTTTTCTCGTGTGCTTCATAGCGCAAGGCGTATTTCGGGTAAAGCGGGTGGTTGACTTGGGGAAACCTCTCATTATGGTATGAAATTGTCCGGCGATGCGAAAAAAAGGGGACGCCCCCTTTCCCCGGACCGGGATGCGGCATACATACGGATACGCGCCGCCGGCGGCATGCCGGGGCAAGTGCATGGAGGACGCCATCATGTGGGAATACACCGACAAGGTCAGGGATCATTTTCTGCATCCCCGCAACGTGGGCGAGCTCGCCGACGCCAATGCCGTTGGCGAGGTGGGATCGCTGGCCTGCGGCGACGCGCTCAAACTCTTCCTCAAAATCAACGACGCCGGCATCATCGAGGACGCCTCCTTCCAGACCTTCGGCTGCGCCTCGGCCATCGCCTCGAGCTCCGTGCTCACGGAACTGCTCAAGGGCAAGACCGTCGAAGAGGCGAGGGCGCTCACCAACAAGGACATCGCGGAATTTCTGGGCGGGCTGCCCAAGGAAAAGATGCACTGCTCGGTCATGGGCCAGGAAGCCCTGGAAGCGGCCCTGGCCAATTACCTGGGCGAGAAGGCCCCCGCGCACGAGCCCGAGGGCGAGCTCGTGTGCAAGTGCTTCGGCGTCTACGAGGGCCAGATCCGGCGCGCCGTGCGCGAAAACGGCCTGACCACCGTGGAGGAGATCACCGACTTCACCAAGGCCGGCGGCGGCTGCGGCGATTGCCTGGAAAAGCTCAAGGCCATCCTCGACGACGAACTCGGCCGGCCCGCGCCCGAGGCCCCGGCCCCCGAGCCCGCGCCCGCCAAGGCGCTCACCAACCTCGAACGCATGCGACGCGTGACCCAGGTCATGGACGAGGAGATTCGCCCCAACCTCAAAAAGGACGGCGGCGACATCGAACTGGTGGACATCGATGGCAAGACGGTGCTCGTGGCCCTGCGCGGGGCCTGCAAAGGCTGCCCGGTCAGCAACGTGACGCTGACGGACTTCGTGCAGAAGCGGTTGCAGGAGCTTGTGGAACCCGACATCACGGTCAGGGAGGCGGGCAAATGAATCCGGTCTATCTCGACAACAACGCCACCACCATGGTGGCCCCGGAAGTGGTGGAGGCGATGCTGCCCTACCTCGGCCAGTGGTACGGCAACCCGTCGAGCATGCATTCCTTCGGCGGTCATGTGGGCACCAAGCTCAAGGAAGCCCGCGCCGACGTGGCCGGCGTTCTCGGCTGCGCGCCCGAGGAAATCATCTTCACCTCCTGCGGCTCGGAATCCGACAACACGGCCATCCTGAGCGCCCTGGCCGCCAATCCGGACAAGCGTCACATCGTCACGACCCGGGTGGAGCACCTGGCCGTGCTGAGCCTGGCCAAGCATCTGGAGGAAAAGGACTACGAGGTCACCTACCTGGGCGTGGACGAAAAGGGCCGGCTCGACCTCGACGAACTGGCCAGGGCCATCCGCAAGGATACGGCGATCGTCTCGGTCATGTACGCCAACAACGAGACCGGCACCATCTTCCCCATCCCGGAGATCGCGGCGCTGTGCAAGGCCCGCGGCGTGCTCTTTCATACCGACGCCGTCCAGGCCGTGGGCAAGGTGGACATCGACCTGTCCAGGCTCCCCGTGGACATGCTGGCGCTCTCCGGCCACAAGCTCCACGCGCCCAAGGGCGTGGGCGTGCTCTACGTGCGCCGGGGCACCCCGTTTCGGCCGTTTCTCATCGGCGGCCACCAGGAGCGCGGTCGGCGCGCCGGCACGGAAAATACCGCCGGCATCATCGCGCTGGCCACGGCCATGAAGCTCGCCAAGGCGAACATCACGGCGGAAAATACGCGCGTGCGGGCGCTTCGCGACCGCCTGGAAAGCGGCATCCTGGCGAGCATTCCGGACACCATCGTCAACGGCGACACCGAACACCGGCTGCCCAACACCGCGAGCATCGCGTTCAAGTACGTGGAAGGCGAAGCCATCCTGCTCATGCTCGACCAGTTCGGCATCTGCGCCAGCTCCGGCTCGGCCTGCACCTCCGGCAGCCTCGAGCCCTCCCACGTGCTGCGCACCATGGGCGTGCCCTTCACCTTCGCCCATGGCTCCATCCGCTTCAGCCTCTCGCGCTATACGAGCGAAGCCGATGTCGACCTCGTGCTCGAAACCCTGCCCGGCGTCATCGACACCCTGCGGCGCATGTCGCCCTTCCGCGAGGATTCCCCGCCCAAGGCGTGCTCGTGTTGAGGTGAGGTGAAGAGGCCTCAGGCGGCCGGGGGGCATGATGCCCCCCGGACCCCCTCGACGGGGGCGTAGTCGGGAACGTCGATCGGCGTGGCATCGGACCGATTGGCGGCGGAATTCCGGGCAACCCGCAGGCCGCAAAGCCGGCAAGCGGGTTGCCCGGAAT
>JAEWPX010000051.1 GCA_023399375.1 Pseudomonadota bacterium
CCCTCCCCCGGACCCCCACCTTCCCGAAAAACTTCAAGGGGGGGGCAAAGTCGTTACCGCGTCGCGGTCTCTGGAAAATCCGGCACCCGGCGGCCAAAGCCCGCCAAAAGTTTTGGGAAGGGTCCAGGGGAATCTTTTTTCAAAAAGGTTCCCCTGGCCGCCGGAGGCATCTTCCTCTTTACTTCTTCTTTCCCGCTTCAAAAAACAGCTTCTCGCGTTCGCGGATGTCGGCCGCGCCGATGAAGCGGAAGTATTCCTCAAAATCGACCATGGTGTCCGGGCCGGCGAAACCGGCGCTCGTGCCATGGGCTTTAAGGTGTCCGGCCCAGGCCCGCAAGGCCCGCACGGCGGTAAAGACCGAGGCGCACGGGTAGGCGGCGACGGCGTAGCCGAGCTCCTGGAGTTCGGCGGCGGACAGGAACGGCGTGCGCCCGCCCTCGATCATGTTGGCCATGCTCGGCACGGGAACCGAGGCGTTGACCCGGCGCATGTCCTCGACGGAGGTCACGGCCTCGACGAAGACCATGTCCGCGCCGGCCGCGGCGTAGAGCTGCGCCCGGCGGATGGCTTCGTCCAGGCCGTAGACGGCGGCGGCGTCGGTGCGGGCCATTATGACGAAATCGGGGTCCTGGCGCGCCCAGAGCGCGGCCTTGAGCTTGGGCAGGTATTCCTCGACCGGGACCACGGACTTTCCGGCCATATGGCCGCAGCGCTTGGGATAGGTCTGGTCCTCGATGAAAAGCGCTGCCGCGCCGAGTTGCTCCGCCTCGCGCACGGTGCGGATGACGTTGTTGACGTCGCCGAATCCCGTGTCGATGTCCACCATGACCGGCACGTCCACCCGGGAGACGATGTGGGCGTAATGGTTGAGCATTTCAGTCGCGGTAAGCAGGCCGACGTCCGGCAGGCCGAGCAGGCTGCCGGCGGTGCCGTAGCCGGCCACGGACAGGGCCTGAAAGCCCGCCTCGGCGATGGCCAGGGCGGCCAGCCCGTCGTGGGCCACGGGCAGCATAAGGAGTTCCGGGGCGTTGACCAGCTCCCGAAAACGTGTGGTCTTCTTCACGAAAGCCTCCTGATGGCGCGTAGTTCCAGCCTTGCCGGACCGGTCGCGTGACCGCTTCCCGGAAAACCGGCGGCGCGCTTCCCGGGAAGCCGTACGGCAACGGCGGGCGTTTTCAGAGGAAACACCAGAGCGGCATCCGCTCCATACGCACACAAAGCCGTCGGATGCCGGCCGAGCGCGCGCCCGCGTTTCCCCCAGGCGTCCCGTGGCGGGGACGCGGCAGGAAAACGCGGGCGACTCGCAACCGTGTGTTTAGGCGCAAAGGGGCTTGGGCGGCAACTTCTCGGGGCGGCCCTTGCCCATCTGGATGGCGTGCAGGCGGGCGAACTCGCCGTTTTTGGCCATGAGCTCGTCGTAGGAGCCCATTTCGTGGATGCGCTGGTTCTTGATGACCAGGATCACGTCCGCGCGGCGCATCATGGACAGGCGGTGGGCGATGACGAAGGTGGTGCGGTTTGCCATGAGCCGCTCCAGGCCTTCCATGATGAGCGCCTCGGTCTCGGCGTCAAGCGCCGAGGTGGGCTCGTCGAGGATGAGGAGCGGCGAATCCTTGAGCAAAGCCCGGGCAATGGCCAGGCGCTGGCGCTGGCCACCGGAGAGGTTGGCCCCCTTCTCGCCGAGGATGGTGTCGTAGCCTTCGGGCAGGCCGACGATGAAGTCGTGGGCGTTGGCGAGCTTGGCCACCCGCTCCACTTCCTCGCGCGTGGCCTGCTTCCTGCCGTAGGCGATGTTGTCGTGCACGGACATGGGGAAGAGCTGCGTTTCCTGGAGCACGATGGCGATGTTGCGGCGCAGGCTTTGCAGCGACACGTCGCGCAGATCCTGGCCGTCGATGACGATGGCGCCCTTTTGCGGATCGTAGAAGCGCAAAAGCAGGCTGATAAGCGAAGTCTTGCCGGCGCCGGTCTGGCCGACCACGGCCACGGTAGACCCGCCCGGGCAGACGAAGTCCACGTCGTTTAAGACCATCTTGTCCGGGGTATAGCCGAAGCTCACGTGGTCGAAGCGCACCTCGGCCTTGCTGATGGCCAGCTCCGGGGCGTCGGGTTTTTCGGGCACGGCCTCGTCCACGGCCAGGATGTCCATGACACGCTTGGCCTGGGCCATGGAGCCGCGGATGCTGCCCACGGTGACGCTTAGGCTATTGAGCGGCGTGTACAGGGAAGCCAGGTAGGCGATGAACACGAGCAGCTCGCCGGTGGAGAGCAGGCCGTCGAGGACATGGCGCACGCCGATGTAGAGCACGAGCGCCGTGCCGGCGGCGGTGATGCCGGAGACCAGCCAGCCGTAGAGGGTCTGCAAGGCGTAGAGCGACAGCTTGCGGTCGAAGGAATGCTGCGATTCTGCCACGAAGCGGCGCTTCTCCTCGTCCTCGCGGCCGAAGGCCTGAACCAGGGTAATGGAGGAGAAGATGCGCTCGACGATGGTGTAGACCTGGGATTCCTTGAGGTACGACTCGGTGGTGAGGTCGCCGATCTTGCGCGAAACTCTCGAGATGGCGATGAAAAGCAGCGGAATGACGCACAGGGCGTAAAGCGTCAGCTCCGCGTCCATGCGCAGGCAGACCACGAGCATGCCGACCAGCAGGGCGGCGCTGGTCAGCGTCGTGAACACGCCGTTCATGAGCAGCGCCTGCACGGCGTAGGTGTCGCCCATGACGCGGTAGATGAGGTCGCCCGTGGGCCAGTTCTGGTG
>JAEWPX010000082.1 GCA_023399375.1 Pseudomonadota bacterium
AGGAAGCGGTGCGGCCTAGTACATGCCGCCCATGCCGCCCATGCCGCCGCCGGGCATCGGGGGCATGTCCTTTTTCGGCTCGGGCTTTTCGGCGATGGCCGCCTCGGTGGTCAGGAGCAGGCCGGCCACGGAGGAGGAGTTCTGCAGGGCGATGCGCGTGACCTTTTTCGGGTCGATGACGCCGGCCTTGATCAGGTCCTCGTACTCGCCGGTGGCGGCGTTGAAGCCGAAGCCGTCCTTGCCGTCGCGCACCTTGGCCACGACGATGGAGCCTTCGAAGCCGGCGTTGCCGGAGATCTGGCGCAGCGGCTCTTCGATGGCGCGGCGCACGATCTCGAGGCCGGCATGCTCGTCGTCGTCGGCCGGCTTGATGTTGGCCAGGCTTTTGACGCAGCGCACGAGGGCGACGCCGCCGCCGGGAACGATGCCTTCCTCGACGGCCGCGCGGGTGGCGTTGAGGGCGTCTTCGACGCGGGCCTTCTTCTCCTTCATCTCGGTCTCGGTGGCCGCGCCGACATTGATGACGGCGACGCCGCCGACGATCTTGGCCAGGCGCTCCTGGAGCTTTTCCTTGTCGTAGCTGGAGGTGGTCTCGTCGATCTGGGCGCGGATCTGCTTGACCCGGGCCTTGATCTTCTCGGCGTCGCCGGCGCCGTCGACGATGGTGGTGTTCTCCTTGTCGACGATGACGCGCTTGGCCTTGCCGAGATCGACCAGGGTGATGTTCTCGAGCTTGATGCCGAGGTCTTCGGACACGGACTGGCCGCCGGTCAGGATGGCGATGTCTTCCAGCATGGCCTTGCGGCGGTCGCCGAAGCCCGGGGCCTTGACGGCGCAAACCTGCAGGGTGCCGCGCAGCTTGTTGACGACGAGCGTGGCGAGCGCCTCGCCCTCGATGTCTTCGGCCACGATCAGCAGCGGACGGGACATCTTGGCGACCTGCTCGAGGATGGGCAGCAGATCCTTCATGGCCGAGACTTTCTTCTCGTTGATGAGGATCAGGGGCTCGTCGAGCTCGCAGACCATGCGCTCGGGATCGGTGACGAAGTAGGGGGAGAGGTAGCCGCGGTCGAACTGCATGCCCTCGACGACGTCAAGGGTGGTTTCCATGCCCTTGGCTTCCTCGACGGTGATGACGCCTTCCTTGCCGACCTTGTTCATGGCCTCGGCGATGATGTTGCCGATGGTGGCGTCGGAGTTGGCGGAAATGGTGCCGACCTGGGCGATTTCCTTCTGGTCGCGGGTGGGCTTGGCCAGGGCTTCGAGCTCGGCCACGATGGACTCGACGGCCTTGTCGATGCCGCGCTTGATGGCCATGGGATTGCGGCCGGCGGCCACGAGCTTGACGCCCTCGGTGAAGATCGCCTGGGCCAGGATGGTGGCGGTGGTGGTGCCGTCGCCGGCGATGTCGGAGGTCTTGGAAGCGACTTCCTTGACCATCTGGGCGCCCATGTTCTCGAACTTGTCCTCGAGTTCGATCTCCTTGGCCACGGTCACGCCGTCCTTGGTGATGATCGGGGAGCCGAAGGACTTCTCGATGACCACGTTGCGGCCCTTGGGTCCGAGGGTGACCTTCACGGCGTTGGCCAGCTTGTCGACGCCCCTTTTCAGTTTCTCACGGGCTTTGGAATCGAACAGAATCTCTTTGGCAGCCATGTATGCTTCTCCTTAAGATGGAAATCGAGGTGATCGGAATGAGGTATGCCGCGGGCCTTAGGCTTCGATGACGGCCAGGATGTCGTCTTCGCGCATGACGAGGAAGTCCTCGTCGTCGAGCTTGATCTCGGTGCCGGCGTACTTGTTGAAAAGGACCAGGTCGCCCTTCGCGACGTGCATCTTCATGTGTCCGCCCTTCTCGTCCAGTTTGCCGGGGCCGACGGCGATGACTTCGCCCTTCATGGGCTTTTCCTTGGCGGAATCGGGGATGATGATGCCGCCTTTGGTCACTTCCTCCTGCTCCAGCCGTTTGACAAGAACGCGATCGCCCAAGGGTTTCAGCTTCATACGGGAACCTCCAATGGTGTTTGGCGAAATTTGACCCGCTCTGGCACTCGCCATGAGGGAGTGCTAGCGGCAGGCGGGAATGTATCTAACCACATCGCCGTGAAAGGCAAGAGGTGAAGCGTAAATTTTCCGGATCTGCCGCAAAAAAACTTGTCCGGGGGTAACATTCTGAAAACACGTGATTTCTCATGATTCCGACTGTGGTAGTGTTCGTTTTTGCCAACGGCGGCGCGGCAGGAGGGCGGTTTTTCCCTGGAAAGAGGCCCTTGTGAAACGAATCACGCTATTGCACGCACTGGCATTTTCTTATAAGACGCCTAAACTTGACGCTCTCCTCCATGGGGCCTAGAGTTTTCCAAAGCAGGCGGCCGCATTGCTCTTGGATTGCTCTGCCTCGCGGCGGGGGTAGGGCGTGTGTCCATGGCGGTCCCCCTTAACTTTTTTCCGAGGTGCCTATGCTCGACACGTTGGTCTTTGCGACGGTGCTGCTGCCATTTCTGGTCGCAGCCGTGTTGCTCGTTTTGCGACAGCAAAACGTGCGCAAGGTCATCCTGGTGGCCACGGCGGGAGTGCTCATTCTCGCGTCGCTGGCAATGCTGCGCGGCGGGGCGTTCATCCTGTCGCCGGCCCCGCTGTATGACTCGCTCGTCACCCTGGGCGATTTCGTCATACTGTTCGTGGTGCTGTGCGTCGGCTTGAAGCGCAAGAACCAGATTATCATCTGGCTCACGGCCGCGCAGATTCTCGGTCTCATCTGGCTCGATTTCTTCATGGTCGAAGGCCACGGGACCACCCCGGCCTTTTTCGCCGACGACCTGAGCCTGATCATGGTCTGCATCGTCTCCATCGTGGGTTCGCTGATCGCCGTCTACGGCATCGGCTACATGAAGGAGCACGAAGAGCACCTGCACCTGGCCAAGTCGAAGCAACCCCAATTCTTCTTTTTCATCGTGCTGTTCCTGGGCGCCATGAACGGCCTGGTTCTGGCCAACAACCTCCTGTGGATGTACTTCTTCTGGGAATGCACCACGTTGTGTTCGTTCATGCTCATCGGCCATGACAACACGGAGATCGCCCGCAAGAACGCCGAACGCGCCCTGTGGATGAACGTCCTTGGCGGCACGGCCTTCCTGTTCGCGCTGATCATCCTGCAGAAAGTGGCCGGCACCCTGTCCCTGGCCGACATCCTGGCCCGCGGGCCGGAATTCGCCGTGGCCGGCGGGGCCATTCTCATCCCCATGTTCCTGCTGGTCTTCGCCGGCATGACCAAGGCCGCCCAGGCCCCGTTCCAGAGCTGGCTCACGGGCGCCATGGTCGCGCCCACCCCGGTCTCGGCGCTGCTGCACTCCTCCACCATGGTCAAGGCCGGCGTCTACCTCATCGTGCGCCTGGCCCCGATCTACGCCGGCACGTACTTGAGCAACTTCATCGCGCTCTTCGGCGCCTTCGTGTTCCTGGCCACCGCCGCCCTGGCCGCCGGCCAGTCCAACGGCAAGAAGGTGCTCGCCTACTCCACCATCTCCAACCTGGCGCTGATCATCGCCTGCGCCGGCATCAACACCCCGGCCGCCATCACCGCGGCCATCCTGCTCATCATCTTCCACGCCATCTCCAAGGCCCTGCTCTTCCTGTGCGTGGGCGCCATCGAGCAGAAGATCGGCTCGCGCGACATCGAGGACATGCGCGGTCTCTACGCCCGCATGCCCCGCACGGCGCTCATCACCATCATCGGCGTGCTCACCATGATGCTGCCCCCCTTCGGCATGCTCATGGCCAAGTGGATGGCCATCGAGTCCGCCCAGGGACAGTTCCTGGTCATGATCATGCTGGCGCTCGGTTCCGGCCTCACCGTGCTCTTCTGGTGCCGCTGGGCCGGCATCCTGCTGATCTCCCCGTTCGGCAAGCCCCAGCCCGAAACCCAGGACTGCTCCGTGCGCCTGCCGCTGGTCATCCTCGCGGCCATGGCCGTCCTCGTCAGCCTGGTTTCGCCCTTCGTCTACAACGGCCTGGTCGCCCCGGTGGTGGCCATGTACTACAAGGCCACGGCCTATGCCGTGAGCTACGGCAACCTTGAATCCGCAAGCGGCGTGTTCATCATCTACCCGCTGTTCATTCTGCTCGGCCTCGGCTTCTACTTCGCCGTGAGGCAGTCGAAGAAGGTCACCGCGGCGCAGGTGTCCGCGCCCTACATGTGCGGCGAACAGGAAATCGTCGACGGCAAGCCCGGCTTCCTCGGGCCCCTGGGCCAGCACGTGGCCGCCGCCTCGGGCAGCTACTACCTCGAGCAGTTCTTCGGCGAGGCAGTGCTGACGAAGTGGATCAACGTCGTCGCCATGGCCGTTCTCGTGATCATGCTTTTCGGAGGCGCCCTGTGATCGCCAAAATCATCATCGCCATACTGGTCCTGGTCCTGGCCCCCATTGCGGGTGCGCTGATTTCCGGCGTGGATCGCCGGGTCACCGCCTGGTTGCAGTCCCGTTATGGGCCCCCCATCCTGCAGCCCTTCTACGACGTGTTCAAACTTCTGGGCAAGCAGCCCATGGTCACCAACACCTGGCAGGCCCTTTGCGCCTACGTCTACGTCGTCGGCGCGGCGCTCTCCGTGGTGCTGCTGTTCACCGGCTCCGACCTGCTGCTCATCTTCTTCGTCCTGACCGTGGGCGCGGTGTTCCTGGTCATGGGCGCGCTCGCCTCGCCTTCGCCCTACAGCCAGGTGGGCGGCCAGCGCGAACTGCTCCAGATGCTGGCCTACGAGCCGCTCTTGATCCTTGTCTTCGCCGCGATCGCCATGGTCACCGGCAGCTTCAAGGTGAGCGCCGTCTTCGAGCTCAAGCATCCGATGCTCTACGACATCCCGCTCATGTTCATCGTCCTGGGCTACGCCCTGACGATCAAGCTGCGCAAATCGCCCTTCGACATCTCGGCCTGCCACCACGCGCACCAGGAACTCGTGCGCGGCGTGTACACCGAGTACTCCGGCCCCTACCTGGCCATGATCGAGATCGCCCACTGGTACGAGGTCATCCTCGTCCTCGGGCTGTGCGCGCTGTTCTGGTCCACGAGCGTCGTCGGCATGATCGTCCTGGTGGTCCTGACCTACCTGGCCGAAATCATCGTGGACAACGTCACGGCCCGTTTGACCTGGCGCTGGATGCTGCGCTCCGCCGTAGGCGTGGGCGTCGTCCTCACCATCGTCAACATGCTGTGGCTCTACGCGCAATAACGGCCGTCCGCCCAAGGAGAAACCATGTTCGGCAACATGATCAATAAAGGACGCATCAAGTCCCCGTGGGTGGTCCACTTCGACTGCGGCAGCTGCAACGGCTGCGACATCGAGGTCCTGGCCTGCCTCACGCCCATCTACGACATCGAACGCTTCGGCATCATCAACGTCGGCAACCCCAAGCACGCCGACGTGCTGCTGGTCACGGGCACCGTCAACCAGCGCAACAAGCACGTGCTCAAAAACATCTACGACCAGATGCCCGGACCCAAGGCCGTCATCGCCATCGGCGCGTGCGGCTGCTCGGGCGGCGTGTTCCGCGAGGCCTACAACGTGGTCGGCGGCGTGGACAAGGTCATCCCCGTGGACGTCTACGTCCCGGGCTGCCCGGCCCGCCCCGAGGCCATCATCGACGGCGTCGTGGCCGCTCTGGAAAAGGTCAAGACCCTGCTCGGCATGACCGCCTAGGCGGCCGGCCGCGTAAACGACCCAACCGGGGCGACGCCCCGCACAAGGATACCAACGTGCTCGAAACCATTCCGCTGTCGCTTGACGCCGTGCGCGACGTCGCCAAGGAGTGCTTCGACGACGGCTGGCGGCTGATCACCATGTCCGCCAACCAAATCGACGACGCCAACTTCGACGTGATCTACCACTACGACAAAGACCTGACCATGAAGCATTACCGGCTGACCGTGCCCAAGGAGACCGTGGTCCCGAGCATCTCGCCGGTGTACTTCGCCGCGCTGCTCGTGGAAAACGAGATCCGCGACCAGTTCGGCATCTGCTTCTCCGACATCGTGCTCGATTTCGGCGGAGCCCTGTACCTTGAAGAAGAAGTCCGCGCCATGCCTTTCTGCAAGGTCAGCGTGGCTCAAAAACAGAGCTAACGAGGGAACCTTATGGCCCGTACCATATTGCCGTTCGGACCGCAGCATCCTGTCTTGCCGGAACCGCTGCACTTGAAGCTCACCATCGAGAACGAGACCGTCGTCGAGGCTCTGCCCACCTTGGGCTACGTCCACCGCGGCCTGGAAAAGCTGTGTGAGATCCGCGACTTCAACCAGATGATCCAGATCGTCGAGCGCGTCTGCGGCATCTGCTCCTGCCTGCACGCCCTGTGCTACTGCGAGGGCGTCGAGCAGATCATGGGCGTCGAAGTGCCGCGCCGCGCCAAGTACCTGCGCACCATCTGGGGCGAGCTGCACCGCATCCACTCCCACCTGCTGTGGCTCGGACTTTTCGCCGACGCCTTCGGCTTCGAAAGCCTGTTCATGCAGTTCTGGCGCATCCGTGAGCGCGTCATGGACATCATGGAAGCCACCTGCGGCAACCGCGTCGTGGTCTCGGTCAACGTCATCGGCGGCGTGCGCCGCGACCTGACCCCGGAACAGTGCCAGTGGATCGAAGAGCAGTTGGCCATCTCCGAAAAGGAGCTCAAGCAGCTCTCCGACACCATCCTTAGCGACTACACCGTCAAGAAACGCACCGTGGGCGTCGGCGTGCTCACCAAGGAGCAGGCCTATCAGCTGGGCGCCGCCGGTCCGACCCTGCGCGGCTCGGGCTGGGCGCAAGACATGCGCCAGACCGGTTACGCCGCTTTCGGCGAGCTCGGTTTCGATCCCATCGTGGAATACGGCTGCGACTCCTACGCACGCAGCGCCGTGCGCTTCCGCGAAACCCTCCAGTCCATCGACCTCGTGCGCCTCGCCATCGCCCGCATGCCCGCCGGCGAAACCGCGGCCAACGTCGCCGGAGCCATGGAGGACGACACCCCCACGCCCGTGTCCGCCGGCGAACGCCGCGACATCATGCAGGCCTACAACCGCGACAAGCGCCACCGCTTCGTGACCGCGCCGCCGCCCAACCTCGACCTGCCCGCCGGCCACGTGGCCGCCAAGGTCAAGGGCAAGCCCGACGGCGAGGCCGTCGCCCGCGTGGAACAGCCCCGCGGCGAACTCCTTTACTACCTCAAGGGCAACGGTTCGAAGAATATGGAGCGCGTGCGCATCCGCACTCCTACCTTCGCCAACATCCCGCCGCTTCTGGCCATGCTGCCGGGGTGCGAGCTGGCCGACGTGCCGGTCATCGTGCTGTCCATCGACCCCTGCATCAGCTGCACCGAACGGTAAAAAAGGAGCTGCCTTCCATGTTCAACATGACCAAAAACGTCGTCACGAACCTGCTGACGAAAAGCTCCACCCGGCTGTACCCCATTGCCGTGCGGGGCCATTTCGAAGGGTTCCGCGGCACGCTCGTCTGCAATGTGGACGAGTGCATCTTCTGCCGCACCTGCATGATCAAATGTCCGTCCCAGTGCATCGCCGTGGACAACAAGGCCGGCACTTGGATCTGCGACGCCATGGCCTGCGTGTACTGCGGCGTGTGCGTGGACGTCTGCCCCACTAGCTGCCTGTCCATGACCAAGGAGCATCGTCCGGTCGCAACCGAACGCCAGACGATCTCCCTCCAGGGCGTGCCCAAGAAAAAGAAAAAGGAAGAAGCCGCAGCCGAATAGCCCGGCCGCTTCCGCGCAAAAAAACGCCCGTCGCCGGTTCGCCGGCGGCGGGCGTTCGTTTTTTGGAGAAAATATCCGCGCCGGCGCTCAGCGCCGCAGCCACAGATAGGCGCGCGTGGCCAGCCGGTCCAGCACCACCGCCGGATTGACCGCCAAAATGAGCGCTTCCTGGCTTTCCGCCAAGAGCAGATCCAGCCGCCGCGCCACGTCCGGGTCGTAGCACGACCCGAGCAGCGCCCCGAGTTCCGCGACCTCGCGGCCGGCCAGGAACCCGGCCAACTCCCGCGACAACTCCGTCAACACCCGCTCCGCACACGTGCGCGTCGGCCGCCCCTTGGCCGCCGTGAACCAGCCCCGCCCCGTGCGCCAGAACGCATGCAGCCCGGTAAGAAGCGGCCAGGGATCGTCCTCGCCGCCGCCAGGCGCGGGCTCCGCCGTGTCCGGCCAGGCCAGGGTCATCACGAACGAACGCGAGACCAGCGTCGGAAAAAGCCGCTCCCGCTGCGGCGTAAGCAGCACGAACACGTTGCCGGGCCTGGGTTCCTCCATGGCCTTCAAGAGCGCATTGGCTGCCTCTTCGGTCAGCGCCTGCGCCTCGGCAAGCAATATCACCCGCTTGCCCGACCCGCGCGGCGGTTCGCCCACCAACGCGCGCATCTCGCGCATGGCGTCCACCTTGATCGATTCCGAACCGCCGTCGAAATACTGGAAATCCAAAAAGACGTTTTCCAGAATCTGCAAACACACGGCGCACGTGCCGCACGGCGGCTTCGCGCTTTTGCAATTGAGCCGCGCCGCGAAATACAACCCCACCGCCGCGCGCTCCTCGGCCGATCCACCCTCCAGAATCACCGCCTGCGGCACGGCCCTGGCCAGCGCGTCCAGCCCGGCCAGCACATGCGCCTGCCTGGGCGATACGCCGAAGATGGCGGCTGCGGGGGAGAGGGAAGGGGAGATAGAGGACATGGCAATTTCACTGGTTGGTTGGTGGGTTGATGGGGTAGGTTGTGCGGTTGGGTTGGGTGGGGAAGAGCAGGGCGCTGCCCTGCAACCCGTCGGGGGGGATCATCCCCCCCGAACCCCTGTCCGGTGTAGCCGGGTGGGAGCTCGCCTGTGGGCGGGAGTCCGTCGGCGAGGCCGGAATTTGGCCGGCGATGCCGTCGCTACGCTCCTGGCTCGCCGGCCAAATTCCGGCCTCGCAGGCCCGTCGCCCTTTCAGGACGAGTTTGAAGGAATTTTTGCTTTGGAAGCTTCAAAAAAACCTTAAAGGAAATTTCTTCAAGTGCGGCGCTTCGCCGCTGGCGCTCGTGGTCTCGGAAATGGGCCGGCCGTGCTGGCCGGCTTTGCGGCCTGCGGGGCCGGCCCATTTCCGAAACCACAGACCCCGACGCTCCGCCCGCCGACCACGCTTCCACCCGCTTGCCAATCCCCCGCCGGGGAGGTCCAGGAGGGGGTCACCCCCTCCTGGCCGCCGGAGGCATCTTCCTCTTCCAGCTCTTTCTCTCTCCCCTACCCTCTAATAATCGTCTGTTTCCGGTCGGGGCCGACGGAGAGGATGGAACAGGTGGTTTTGAGCGACTGTTCGATGCGCGACACGTATTCGCGCGCGGCGAGCGGCAGGTCTTCCCAGGCGGTGATGCCGGAGAGGTCTTCTTCCCAGCCGGGCATGGTTTCGTAGACCGGCTCGACGTGTTCGAGCGCGCCTTCTTCCTGGGGCGGATATTCGTGGATTTTGCCTTTGTAGCGGTAGCCGATGCAGATTTTGACTTCGTAGAGGCCGCTTAGGACGTCGAGTTTGGTCAGGGCAATATCGGTGGGGCCGGAGAGGCGGGCGGATTCGCGCAGCAGCACGAGGTCGAGCCAGCCGCAGCGGCGCTTGCGTCCGGTGGTGGCGCCGTATTCGCCGCCTTTTTCCTGGAGGTAGTCGCCGATGGTGCCGAAGAGTTCGGTGGGGAAGGGCCCCGAGCCGACGCGGGTGGTGTAGGCTTTGACCACGGCCACGACGCGCCCCAGGACATCGGGCGCGCAGCCGCTGCCGGCGGCGGCCTGTCCGGCCACGGTATTGGACGAGGTGACGAAGGGGTAGGTGCCGTGGTCGATGTCGAGGTGGGTGCCTTGCGCGCCTTCGAAGAGTACGTCGCCGCCGGCGGCCAGGGTTTTCTGGATGACCGAGGAGACGTCGCCGAGGTAGGGCAGCAGGCGTTTGGCCACGGGGGCGATGGTTTCGGCCACGGCCCCAGGGTCCAGGGCGGGCATGTCGTAGAGTTTGGTGAAGAGCGTATTTTTTTCGATCAGCGCCTGGGCGATCTTTTTGGCCAGCAGTTCCATGTCGGCGAAGTCGCCGGCGCGGATGCCGATGCGGGCCATCTTGTCCTCGTAGCACGGGCCGATGCCGCGGCCGGTGGTGCCGATCTTGCCGCCGGCGCGCAGGGTTTCGCGCGCGCCGTCGAGCAGGCGGTGATAGGGCATGATGACGTGGGTCTTGCGCGAGATGGTGAGCCGTTCGGGCGTGACATCGACGCCTTTCGTGGCCAGGGTGTCCATTTCGCGGCAGAGCACTTCCGGATCGAGGACGACGCCGTTGCCGATGAGGCAGGTCTTGCCGTCGTGGAGGATGCCGGAGGGCATGAGGTGGACGATGGTTTTCTCGCCGCCGACGACCAGGGTGTGTCCGGCGTTGTTGCCGCCCTGGAAGCGGACCACGGCCTTGGCGGATTCGGTGAGCAGATCGACGATCTTGCCCTTGCCTTCGTCGCCCCATTGGGCCCCGTGTATGACGATGCCCCGGCCCGAGCCGGCGGCCTGCGGGTTGCGATATTCGGCCATGGCCTATGACTCCCCTGTATCCTTGGGTCGAAACGCGAGGACCTTGCCCCGATGCGGCTTGGGCGCCGCCGGTTGCGTTTCGGGTTGCCGCGCCGCGCCTGGTTCCGCGGTCGGCTGGGCGGTCGCGTCGGCGGCCGCCTCGGGCGTCGCGGGTTGTCCCGGCTGGCGGCTTTCGGCCCAATGATGGTTGAACAATTGATTTTTGAAGCGCATCCCCTGGATCATGGCCAGGACCAGGACAGACTCCTCCCAGCGCTGGGACGGCTCGAACCGGCCCACCGCCTCGGCGTACTTGTCCCAAAGGGCCATGAGCGACGCTTCGTCGAAGGCCCGAAGCTGCCTGGCCATCTTCAACAGCACCTGTTCCACGATCACTCCCTACACCACGCGAGATGCCGCCAGAGCACCGGCGGACAGGCCTTGTTAGCAGAAACGCCCCGGGCTTCCAAATGCAATTTGCCCCGTGCCGCCGGCTGTGCTAGGCATCCCTCGCACGTTACTGCAAGGAGCCGTCACGCCATGAGCGATCTGAAAAAAATGTACACCACCATGGTCGAGGACCCCTTTCCGGCCGAACTCGTGATCCGGCTCGGCGAGGCCGAACTGACGTTCGCCAAGCGGACCTGGACCATCGAAGGCCAGGAGAAGGGCCTGCGCTACGGCGAGAACCCGGACCAGCCCGCCGCGCTCTACGCCCCCAAGGCGGGGCGGCTGTCGCTTGGCGGCGTGGAGTTCCGCGGCCCGGGCGACGGCCTTGTCTGCGCGGCCACGGAAGAGCATCTGCTCCAGTCCGGCAAGCACCCCGGCAAGACCAACCTGACCGACGTGGATAACGGCGTCAATATTTTGCAGTACCTGACCGCCAAACCCGCCGCCGTTATCCTCAAGCACAACAATCCCTGCGGCGCGGCCTGGTCCGACGCCGGGCTTTGCGCCGCGTTCGAGGCCGCATTCGCCTCGGACCGCATCGCCGCCTTCGGTGGGGCGATCGTGGTCAACCGCACCCTGGACGCGGCCACGGCGGAAAAGATCAACGCCGTCTATTTCGAGGTGGTGGCCGCGCCGGATTACGAGCCCAAGGCGCTCGAAATCCTCAAGTCCAAAAAGAACCTGCGCATCTTCCGCCTGCCGGGGCTGGCGGCCCTGGACAAGCTGGTGGGCCAGCCGTTCCTTGAGTTCAAATCCCTGGCCGACGGCGGGCTCGTGCTCCAGTTCTCCTTCCGCAACCGCATCCTTACCGCCGCGGACTTCCTGCCGGCAACGGCCACGGACAAGGCCGGCACGACGTTTACGGCCCGCGCCCCGTCGGACAAGGAAGCCGAGGATCTGCTTTTCGCCTGGGCCGTGGAAGCCGGCGTCACCTCCAACTCGGTCATCTTCGTCAAAAACGGCGCCACGGTCGGCATCGGCACGGGCGAGCAGGACCGCGTGGGCGTGGTGGAGCTGACCATCCACAAGGCCAAGACCAAGTACGCCGACGGCCTCGCGTTCGCCGCGTGCAACCTCTCGCTTTATGAATTGACGCTCAAGGCCAAGGCCGATGCCGAAGCGGCGAAGCTCCTGGCCGACATCCGGGCCAGGACCGAAGCGGCCGGCGGCGGGCTCATCGGCTCGGTGCTGGTCTCCGACGGCTTCTTCCCCTTCCGCGACGGCGTGGACCTGTGCATCGCCGCGGGCGTGACGGCCATCGCCCAGCCCGGCGGCTCCATCCGCGATCCCGAAGTCATTGCTGCCTGCAACGAAGCCTCGCCGCAAGTGGCCATGGTGTTCACGGGCCAGCGTTCGTTCCGGCATTGATTGAGAAGAGAAGACGCCTCCGGCGGCCGGGGGGCATGATGCCCCCCGGACCCCCTCGACGAGGGGACTGGACAGGGATTTCGTAACACGGTAGGCCCGGTCCCCTTTATCATCATTATGTATAGAACCCCCCTTTAAAAGTTTTTGGGGAGGG
>JAEWPX010000047.1 GCA_023399375.1 Pseudomonadota bacterium
GGCAACCCGCAGGCCGCAAAGCCGGCCAGCACGTTGCCCGAAATTCCCCGACCACGGGCGCCAGCGGCGAAGCGCCGCATTAAAGAAGCTTCCTTTGAGGTTTTTTGCCTTTAAGAGGCTTTCAAAGCAAAAATTCTAAGAATTCGCTCCGAAGGAGCGACGGCCTGGGGCCGGAATTTTCCCCGCCGAGCCTGCCGCGAAGCGGCGGCAGCGGCAGGGGAAATTCCGGCCCCATCTTCGTACCACCAACGCCAGCCCTCCCGGTGACCGCAGCCTCCCCCGCGCCACCACGCCGGACGGGGGGCCCGGGGGAGTGACTCCCCCCGGCGGGGTTCGGGGCAGAGCCCTGGCAGGGTCCGGGACAGCGTCCCGGCGGGTGCAGGGCAGCGCCCTGCCGAGGCCTGGGGCAGCGCCCCAGCCTGCCTACTCAGCCCAGACGACTTTGTTGCGGCCGGTGCGTTTGGCTTTGTAGAGGGCGGCGTCTGCGGCGGCGAGCATGGCGTCGAGGGAGCTGCAGGGTTTGTCGCAGATGCCGATGCTGATGGTGACGCCGACGCTGGTTTTGCCGGCTTTGGCTTTGGAGCGTTCGATGCTGTTGCGCAGGTCGTTGAAGACGCTCATGGCGTGCTGGCCTTCGAGGCCGGCGGCGATGACGCAGAATTCCTCGCCGCCGAGTCGTGCGACGACGTCGCTGCCGCGGAAGCGGTTGGCGAGGCCGTGCGCCACGTGTTTGAGGACTTCGTCGCCCACGGCGTGACCGTAGGTATCGTTGACTTTCTTGAAGTGGTCGATGTCGATCATGGCCAGGGTCATGGAGGTCTGGCCGCAGCACAGGCGGGAATGGAGGGCTTTGGAGGCTTCGAAGAAGTGGCGACGGTTGTAAAGGCCGGTCAGGGGATCGCGGATGGAAGTTTCTCTAAGTTTCTGAATATATTCGAGCATTTCCAGATTCTGGGTGACGCGGCAGTAGAATTCTTCGCTGGAGAAGGGTTTGTTGAGGAAATCGTTTGCGCCGTTTTTGATGAAGCGGGCGGAGAGGATGGTATTGCCGTAGGCGGAGATGCCGATGACGGCGAGTTCGTCCTTGCGGCGGCTGCGGCGGATGCGGCGGGTGAGTTCCACGCCGTCCATGCCGGGCATGAAGTAGTCGCTGATGACGACCTTGATTTCGGGGTGCCGTTCGAGAACCGAGAGGGCGCAGGCACCGTCGTTGGCCTCGTGGACGATGAACTCGTGGGCGGTCAGCAGGCGCACGAGGTGGTTGCGCACGGTTTGGGAGTCGTCGACGACGAGGATGTTGACGAATTTATTGAGC
Source organism: Pseudomonadota bacterium (assembly GCA_023399375.1). Classification (GTDB taxonomy): domain Bacteria; phylum Desulfobacterota; class Desulfovibrionia; order Desulfovibrionales; family Desulfovibrionaceae; genus Solidesulfovibrio. The sequence continues at coordinate 1,316 of JAEWPX010000047.1, forward strand.
GAGATGCGCCGCACCAGGGAGACGAGGTAATCGAGGCTGTCCGGGGATTCCTTGGAAACGTAGTCCACGACCTTTTTGGCCCAGATGCGGTCGCGGATTTCGGATTCCACGTCGCCGGTGAAGACGATGGCGGGGATGCCGCGGGAGATGACGTAGTCCACGATGCGCCCGTCGTCGGCGTCGGGCAGGTGCAGGTCGAGCAGGGCGACGAAAAACGTGTTGTCGTCGGGATTTTCTTCAAGGAGATAGCGCGCTTCCTCGAAGTTCGAAGCCCAGCATGTGTCAAAGAACAATTCATCCTCGATCTTCCGGATAAGGATGCGGGCAAAGACTTTGCTGTCTTCGACGATGAGAACTTTTTCCATTGGGCACGACCGGAAAAAAAACGTCGCTACGCCTTGTACGTATAGTCGCGGCCCGCACAAAAAGCCAGACGGCGGTCACGGTATTTTGCCGTCGCGACTTGCGCTCGGGTTCCCCGGGACGATAAGGTGGTTGAAAGATTTCACGGGGGGGGGATATGCGCCTTGGGATCATGCTTCTCGCCATTGTCACGGCCCTGGCCGTAAACGGTCCGTGCTGGGCCCGTCAGGCCGACGGCTTTGCCGGCACGGCTTTCGGGACGCCCCTTGCGTCCTTGCCGTCGTTTCTCACGCTCAAAAAGAGCGGCGATGTCACCTACGCCGTCAATCTCAACGAGCGTTACAGGGTGGACGGCCGCGCGCCGGTGGTGTTCTACGGCTTCGCCGCGGGGAAACTGTTCGCTGCCTACGTCCGCCTGGACGGCATCATCGCCCGCGAGGCCATGGCCAAGCGGATCACGGCGGAATACGGCAAGCCTTCCCTGTCCGTGGAGGGCGGCGTGGAGCTTCTGCGCTGGCGCAAGGGGGACGTGAAGGTCAAGCTCAAGTACGATCCGGCGACCAAAGGCCTCAAGCTCGCGTATTATTCCATCGCCAGCGCCGGCCCGGCGGCCGCGTTGCCCGAACCGGACAGCGTGAACATGGACGAGCTGATGCAGACGTACGAAAAAACCAAGATATCCAAGGGAATTTCCCTTCCTGCCCAGCCTGCGCCCAAGGGTTATTCGCCTTATGACGACGGCGTCACCAATCCGGCTGGCCGTAACGCTCGCCCGTGAGGGCGGGCATGTCCTGACGCACGAACCGTCGCGGACGCTGGTCGAGGCGTTGGCGCAGGGCGTCGCCGTCCTTGATGCGACGCGCCGCTTCCTGCACGGCAACGCGCCCGCCCGCGCCCGGTGGCACGATGAGGCCGCTGCCTGCCATGCGGTCCTCTACGGTCGCGACGCGCCGTGCCCGGACTGCCCCCTGCATGGTGGCGAACGTACCCGGGCCGCGGACCATGCCGCCTGTGCGGCCCTCGGCCCGGACGACGCCCCGGCCGAGGGCGTCGTCTGCGTCTTCGACGCCTCGTCGCCGGCCTTCGATGCCAGACGCCTCGACGGTATCCTCGAATACGCCATAACAGGCATTTTCGTGGTGGACCTCGATTTCCGCTTCCTGTTCGTCAACAAGGCGTTCGAGCGGATGCACGGCAAGCCCCGGGAGTCGTTGCTCGGCAGACACATGGCCGAGACGAGCGGGCAGGAAGCCTTTGCACGCTTCAAGGTCGCGGCGCGGGAAACCATCCTTTCGAAGAAAGCGGATGAAAACGAGATTCGCCTGACCTTCGACGGCCGGGAGCGCTCCTTCCTCGCCGCGCGCATTCCGCTGACCAACGCCGCGGGCGAGGTGGACGCCGTGTGCGGCATGCTCACCGAAATCACGGCCCACAGGCGGGCCGAGCAGGAGCTCGATGTCGCCAAGCGGCGCTACCAGGCCATCGTCGAGGACCAGACCGAGCTCGTGCTGCGGCTCGATCCGCAGCTGCGGCGCATCTTCGTCAACCGGGCCGTGGCCAAGCTGGCCGACAAGTCCGCCGAAACGCTCGTCGGCGGCGTGTTCCTGGAAAGCCTGCCCGCACACGAGGCCGCGGCGCTGCGCCGGCGCATCCTGGCCCTCACCCCGCGCGCCCCGGCCACGGAGATTCGGCATCTGTTCACGCTTGCCGGCGGGCAGACGCGCTGCCTGAGCTGGACCGTGCGCGCCATCTTCGACGACGTCGGCCGGGTGGGCGAATACCAGGCCACGGGCCGCGACGTCACGGCCTATTGGCGCATGGAACAGGAGCTCATCAAGAGCGAGGCCAAGTATCGCGACATCTTCGAGAATTCTGCCGAAGGCATCTTCCAGTTCGACCCGGCAGGCGGCATGGCCGCCTGCAATCCGGCCCTGGCCCGCATCCTGGGCTTCGCTTCGGCCGATGACGTGTTGCTCGAGCAAGGCGACCTGTTCTCGCGCATCCAGACGCGCCAGGAGGACCGGCTGGAATTCCTGCGCCTGCTCGCCCAGAACGGCCGCGTCTTCGATTACGAGATGCAGGTGGTGCGGCGCGACGGACGCATGGTCTGGCTCTCGGTCAACGCCCGGGCCGTGCTCGACGCATACGGCCGCCTGACGCGCGTCGAGGGCGCGGCCCGCGATATCACCGACCGCAAGCGCGCCGAGGAAGAGCGCATGCTGCTGGTTTCCGCCGTGGACCAAAGCGCCGAGGGGCTGGTCATCGTCAGCCGCGACTTCAAACTCGAATACGCCAATCCCGCCTTTGCCCAGATCGTCGGCAGCGGCCAGGGACAGGCCGGTCCCGCGGACCTCGACGCGCATCTGGCGGGCTTTCTCGGGGATTCGGTGCGCAAGATGCTATCGCTTGGCCTGCGCTGGTCCGGCCGCGTGCGCCTGACCCGGGAAAACGGCGAAGAAGCCGTGACCGACGCCCTCATCTCCCCGGTGCGCGACGCCGTGGGGCAGATCGCCAACCACATCCTGCTCGTGCGCGACATGACCTACGAAACGGGCCTGGAAAAGCGGCTGCGCCAAGTGGAGAAGCTCGAAGCCATCGGCGTGCTGGCAGGCGGCGTGGCCCACGATTTCAACAACCTGCTCACGCCCATCCTGCTCAACACCGAGATGATCCTGGCCGACATCCCCTGGCGCGATCCCCTGCGCAAGCCGCTGGCCGACGTGGTCCGGGCCTCGGAGCGGGCCCGCGACCTCGTGCGCCAGCTCCTCACCTTCAGCCGCCAGGGCGAGCTGACCGTGGGTCCGCTGCCGCTCACGCCCCTGGTCAAGGAGACCGTCAAGCTGGCCCAGGGCATGGTGGACCCCCGCGTGGAGATCCGCGCACGCATCTCCGAGCTGGCCCTGACCATCGAGGCCGACCCGGCGCAAATCCACCAGGTGCTTATGAACCTGTGCCTAAACGCCGCCCAGGCCATGCCCGAAGGCGGCGTCATGGAGGTGGGGCTGGCCGCCGCGCCCGCCCCGCCGCGCCCGACCGGCCCCTGCATCGCCGCCGGCCTGCCCCTGACCGAACTGGCCGAAGGCCCCTACGCCAGGCTCTGGGTGTCGGACACGGGCCACGGCATGACCCCGGACATCTGCGAGCGCATCTTCGAACCGTTTTTCACCACCAAGCGGCCCGGCCAGGGCACGGGCATGGGCCTTGCCGCGGTGCACGGCATCGTCAAGGGCTGCGGCGGGGCCGTGCTGGTCACGAGCGCGGTGGGCCGGGGAAGCCTGTTCGAAGTCTACCTGCCGCTCATCCCCCGGCCCGAGCCCCCTGCCGACGAAAACGCGGTCAGTTGATGGGCGCGTCGAGCAGTTCGTAGCCCTGCCAACCCGGGCCGTCGAAGTGCCACCACTCCGTGGGCAGCGGTTCGAAGCCTTCCTTGCGCATGGCCGCCTCAAGCCGCCTGGAGTTCTCGAGCGCCGCCTTGTCGCCGCCCGCGTAGTCGCGCCGGGCCTTTTCCGTGAAATCGTCGAAGCCCGAGGGCATGGGCAGTTCGTTGCCCGCCGCGTCCACGAGCGTCAGATCCACGGCCGCGCCCCGGTTGTGCTTGGAGCCCGAAACGGGCTTGCCGCCTTTTTCCACGGGCTTGGCCACCCAGTCCTCGTTCGGCACGAGCGCCCAGAACTTCTTCTGGATGGAGAAGGGGCGGTAGCAGTCGTAGACCTTGAGCCCCAGGCCCTGCTTTTCCAGATCGGCCTGGACCCGGGCCAGTCGCGCGGCCACGTCCGCGCGCAGGTAGCATTTCGCGGCCGGATACACGGCCACCTTGGTGAAATTGTTCGGCGTGGCGTAGCGGATATCGAGTCTGACGTCCGGCGCGGCCTTGGCGATATCCACGAGGCCCGCGTCTTCGGGCGAGGCCGGGCCGGCGGACGCTGCCGCGACCGGCAGGGCGAGAAGCATCCACAAAACGAGCAAGGCGGTGTTGCATCGGCGCATGGCGGTTCTCCTTTCCGCAAGCATGCCGCCATGACAGGCAAAGTCAAGCGCGGACGACGCGGACGCGGCGCATGCGCCGCATGCGCGCGTCCCCCGGTTGACGCCGGCTCGCCCAGAGGCCATAAGATGCCATGGTCGCCTCCTGGCGACCCATCATCTGCAAGGAGGAACGCGCCATGAGCGAGCGCACCGGACTTATCACATTCCTCGGCGGCGGGCTGACCCTCGCCGGCACCCCCGTCGGCGTGGGCGACGCCGCCCCTGACTTCACCGTGCTGACCAACGAGCTGGCCCCGGCCAAGCTCGGCGATTTCACCGAAAACGGCCTCATCCTCATCGCCGTGCCGTCCCTGGACACGGCCGTGTGCGACCTGGAAGCCCGCAAATTCAACAAGGAAATGGAAAGCCTCACCGGACAGGCCAAGGCGCTGGTCATCAGCATGGACCTGCCGTTCGCCCAGAAACGCTGGGCCGAAGCCGCGGGCGTCAAAAACATCGTCACCCTCTCCGACCACCGCGACGCCTCCTTCGGCCAGGCCTACGGCCTGCTCATCAAGGAGCTGCGCCTGCTCGCCCGCGCCGTCCTCGTGCTCGGAAAGGACCGCAAGGTCGCCTACATGGAGCTCGTGCCCGAAGTGACCAACGAGCCCGACTACGCCGCCGCGCTTGCGGCCCTGCGCAAGGTCTTGTAGAGACGGCCTGACCGCCCAAGCGGCGGTGCGAGGACGTCATGAAGCAGCATCTGTCACCACGCGGCCGACGCCTCCGGGCGTCGGCCCTTTTTGCGGCCCTGGCGCTTGTCGCCCTGCTTGCCGGCTGCGCCGGCCAACAAGCCACCGTCACGCCGTCCGTGGTCGTGGAAAAGGAAGCCCTCGGCCGCGACGTCGAGGTCTCGGTTACGGTCAAGGACGCCCGGCCCAGTTCCGAGGTGGGGCTGTGCAACCCCGCCTCCTCCTTCGCCGGCAAGCTGAGCACGGCCTGCGATCCCGCCCCGGCCATGCGCCGCGCCGTGGAAGCGGGGCTGCGCGACAAGGGCTTCAAGCCCGCCGCGGCAAGCGAAGCCGTGGTGCGCAAGCTCACGGTGGAACTGACCGAGCTCGCCTACAAGCCGAGCCAGACCGGCGCGCAACTCTCCGCCCGGGCCGTGGCCGTCGTCGCCGTCACCGCCGACAACAACGGCCAGATCCTGACCAAACGCTACGAAGGCGAAACCGTCTGGAAACTGCCGGCCGAAGGCGTGGAGCCAGAATTCGACAAGCTCCTCAGCATGACCGTGTCCAAGGCCCTGTCCCACATGGCCTCGGACTACGAACTGATCCACTTTCTGGAAAAAACCATCCTGCGCACGCGGGACATCAAGTAAGCCCGCCGGGGCCGCCGCGCGCGGCCCCGGCCTCGCCCCAAACGGCCTCCCCCACAAGGCCCCATCCGGCGCAAGCGCCGCCGCAAAAGGACGATCCCCCATGGCCGTTTCCGTCGGCATCGTGGGCCTGCCCAACGTCGGCAAATCCACCCTGTTCAACGCCCTGACCAAAGCCCAGAACGCACAGGCCGCCAACTACCCCTTCTGCACCATCGAGCCCAACGTGGCCATCGTGCCCGTGCCCGACGCCCGCCTCGACGCCCTGGCCGCGCTCGTCAACCCGGCGCAGATCGTGCCCGCCACCGTGCGCTTCACCGACATCGCCGGCCTCGTCGCCGGAGCGAGCAAGGGCGAGGGACTTGGCAACAAATTCCTGGCCCACATCCGCGAAACCGAGGTCATCGTCCACGTCGCCCGCGCCTTCGAAGACGACGACGTCGTCCACGTCTCCGGCTCCGTGGACCCGGCCCGCGACATCGACGTCATCGAAACCGAACTCATCCTCGCCGACGCGCAAATCCTCGAATCACGCCTGGACCGCCTCGTCAAGCAAACCAAGGGCAGCAAGGACAAGGAACTCCTCGACAAGGTCGCCGCCGGCAAACGCCTCCTCGACCACCTCATGACCGGCGCGCCCGCCGCCACCGTCGAAGGCGTCGATACCCCGGCCATGCTCGCGCTGTTCGACGAAATCCGGCCGCTTTCCGGCAAACGCGTCATCTACTGCGCCAACGTCGGCGAAGACGACCCCAACGGCGAATCCCCGCTGGTGGACAAGATCCGGCAGATCGCCGCATCGCGCGGCGCGGAAATGGTCGTGGTCTGCGCCCGCATGGAAGAAGAACTCGCCGGCCTCGCCGACGACGAACGCCAGGAATTCCTCGCTTCCTACGGCCTGAGCGAATCCGGCCTCGACCGCGTGGCGCGCCTGGCCTACCATACGCTCGGGCTCATCAGCTTCTTCACCGCCGGCCCCAAGGAAGTGCGCGCCTGGACCATCACCGCCGGGACCAAAGCCCCGGCCGCCGCCGGGCAAATCCACTCCGACATCGAACGCGGCTTCATCCGCGCCGAAGTCATCGCCTACGACGACTACATCAAGCACCAGACCGAAGCCAAATGCCGCGCCGCCGGCGTCCTGCGCCAGGAAGGCAAGGACTACGTCATGGCCGACGGAGACGTGGTGCACTTTCTGTTCAACGTGTAGGCGGAATGGACGGAGAAGAGTGGGAGAAGATGCCTCCGGCGGCCGGGGGGGATCAGCCCCCCCGGCCCCCCAGGGCGGGGATCGGGTAAGCGGGTGGAAGAGTGGTCGTTCGCGGGAGTGCGTCGGCGAGGCCGGAATTTTTCCGGCCTCCCAGGCCCGTCGCCCCTTCGGGGCGAGTTTGAAGGAATTTTACGTTGAAAGCCTCTTAAAAGGCAAAATACCTCAAAGGAACTCTCTTAAAATGCGGCGCTTCGCCGCTGGCGCCCGTGGTCTCGGAAATGGGGCTGCCCCGCAG